>DAITMC010000261.1:0-4713 GCA_036835365.1 Saprospiraceae bacterium | reverse complement strand
AGGTTTTCATCTCCTCCCCAAAAACCAAAACTAATACACTCGTGCGAGTAAGCATCTTTGTCTGATAATCTGGCAGTCGCAGGCATAGCAGGTGCCAGATTGCCCGAGAAACGGGTGACTGCCAAGTCCATAGAATGCCAGTAAAGATGGACCGGGCAAGTCTTTCCATAAAAGCGTCCGCCAAACTCTTTGAAAATTCCATCCACCCAAAGTAGAATACGCCAAAAGTCTTTGGTATAAGATTCATCGTAATGGTGATACTCCTTAATCTTTCCAAAAGATTGGTCAATATTCAGATCGAAGGGCTTATCTATTATCGAAACTGGAATGTCGAATCGCTTGAGAATCTCAAAAAGTTGAGCGTAGAAATCCGCAACGCTTAGCCCATGTAGCAGCGAGAAACTCGCAGACTCACCTTTACTGGTGTTGACTTCCAGTTGGTGTAGATGAACATTGATCGTGACTTCAAAGGTATCCAGCCCTTCGTTGTAGGGGATGGAGCCTGTAGTAATACCCTTTGTGGACACATATTCCGTTACGTACCACCAATGGTTTTTTCGGGGCGTTAACTTCAAACGGATTTTCCCCATGACCTGTAAGAACAGGTGCAAGGTCATTTTCTTTTGCTCATTTCCCCTATAAAACAAGGATGGCAATTGGATTGAATTATTCATGTTATTAGGTTTTACAACTTTAATACAGATAATTACTGACCTTTAAATTCATTGCCTTTTTATCCACACTGTATTGCCTCATAGCTCCTTTGACAACAAACCTATAATATTTGCATACCTCACCACCTTGTAGAAAATACTGCCTCTTTCTGGCTTTTTGGGCACAAAAACGCATTTGATTGTATCCACCCATGAGCCTTGAGCGGGGATACGGCAGGTTGGTTTATGTATTCGAGCAACTTGACGTACATTTTATATTCTAATATTGCCACTGACGGCAGTTTGTCTGAAACCCTCAATTCATTTTCGAAGATAGAAAAAGCTACTTCATTGAATGTTATTTAAGCGAATCTATTTTTATAAAAAGAAGAATTTAGCCCCACAGGTTTACAACATTTACATTTAAAGGTCTCTAACGGTCTAGGCTAAGAAATGTAGGGATTTCGAGGCGACTAACTATCCACCAAAACCAAAGTTGACTGAATGAGCAAAACCTTCCTATCTGCCCTATATTTTCTTAGCCATTATTGTAGGCTAGCTTTATTTAATTTTGTCTTTTAAGTCCTTTTGATTCTCTTTTAATAATTCTGAATAGGACTCTAAAAGCGACTGTTCACCGTCAATAACGTCCAATAACAGATAAGTGAATTTTACTATTACTTCTTGGTCATTTTCATTAATGTGGTCATATACAAAACCAGCAAGTCTATCAAATTTACTAGATAGCAAATTTGTCTTTAGCTCAATATCTAATAACTGTGAGATTATCTCAAATTTCAGTAGCTCTGCCTTATTTGAAATGAAGAATCTTAAACTGATATTCTTAATGATAGCTACTTGAAATCCACCTGAACTTGATATGAAATCACCAAGAGTCTGTTCATTTTCACCAAATTCGTTCTCAAGTTTTTCATAGAGTTTGATATGTCGTGATAACACAGTATCGACATCCATTTGACTTATTGTAACTTCGTTTTCAATGGCTGTAAGTGTCTTCCTTAAGTACTCCCGGTTATCCAATCTTTCTTTGTAATTTCCTAGTGATACTGCTACCAAAACACCTATCACCACAATGGTAATCTCTTTGAAATAGTTTAAAATTTGGTTTCGTTTTTTCATTTTTTTAATTTATCTACAACGTTTTGCGTATGTGATTTGTAAAGGTTTCTGAGGCACTTGCTTGCTAGCTTGCATTAAACTTATTTAAAAGCACATAGCTTGAACCTGCCTGCCGGCAGGTTTACCACTTTCCCCGCCATAACTTACATACACTGCTGTACCCCGTTTTTATTCATTGTTTTTTTTATACTGACTAATCACGAACTCAATCAAATTATTGACATCTTTATTGACCAAAACATCTGGTAAAATACCATCTGGGTCAACTGGATTTTTGGGTAATCTACTTGAGCGAGTAGTCGGTACGGTTGCATACCAATACCCTGATGGTGTAATGACAGGATTTAGGTTTGAGTAATCCAATGCTCCCCCCGATGGCTCATACCCATAAATTGTAGTTTTACTACTTTGCTTGGCTTTCAATAAAAACTCTTCAGTAGCACTCATACATTCACGGTCAATTAGAATGCTTACCTTTTTTGGAAATTCTTTTATCGCATTAATGCTTATTGTATCCGTTTCACTGCCGCCAAGAAGCACAAAAGTGTTTGGATACTTTTTTCCTTTTTTTACCAATATTTCTAATTGTTGCCTAGTTTCTTCCGGCACATTGGGGTTATCAACATATTGTTCAAAAAGAGCAGTGTTATTTTCAGATGCCCATAAAAAAGTGCCATTTGTAATAATTGGATTGGTGTAAATGAATGGTAATACATTACTATAAGTATCATCTCCACCACCGGAATTACCTCTTAAGTCAATAATGAGATGTACTACGCTGTCAAGTCGTGTCTGATGAGCTTCAATTAAAGTGTCTAAATCTATTTTATACTCCATATTACCCGTTTTTATAGTGAGCAATGCAGTGTTTGAATCAGGAAAAATCAGTGAAGGGTAGTAATCCCTGTCATCGTCTTCGTATAGTTCGTCAAACTTGGGATTCTCTTCTAATACGCCATAGACTATGTGTCCATTGTTAAGGTACTTGATTAATTTACCAATAATATCGTGGCATTTAATTACATCACTAATCTTGGCTGATTGGTCAATAAGGGACTGAAATTGCTTTTCATAATCTGAATGTGAAATTTTGAAGTCTTGGAAACCACTATAGTCCTTTTTGTAGCGTTCTACCAAAAATTCTACGTCTGCCTTACAGTCGCATACTTGTGCTTGTAAACTTGATATATTTACAGACATTACTATCAAAAGAAGCAAAACGGATTTTGGAATTCTTGTTCTAAGGCTCATTTCTTTCATTACGTATTTTTTTAAATGGACTACAACGACAGTTTGTCTAAAACCCTCAATTCATTTTCGAAGATAGAAAAAGCTACTTCATTGAATGTTATTTAAGCGAATCTATTTTTATAAAAAGAAGAATTTAGCCCTACAGGTTTACAACATTTAAAAGTCTCTAACGGTCTAGGCTAAGAAATGTAGGGATTTCGAGGCGACTAACTGTCCACCAAAACCAAAGTTGACTGAATGAGCAAAACCTTAAAATGGAAGCCCTTCATTTGGTTAAGTGTTATAGTTTGGGCTAAAACGCTTGTTTTTTTCACCACAAAACGCAGGTATTTCTTCAGGTTATAGGTCAGACTTGCCATTAGGACATGTTTGTTGGCATTTTGGATGCCTCTTTCCCTGCATCGTATATAAGATTGAAGTTTGCCTAAATATACTGATTATCAATGAAATATTGCGCTTTTCTTATGCAAGATTTTCCGGAAAATTCCTCATGTTTCAGAAAAATGACTTTACATTTGTAGTTGTGCAACAAGCACAGCGGTTTGGCAAAATGGCGGGTGCAGTGCTTCGTATGACAGTTTTGTGGTAGGTTCAAGTGCAGTGCTTCAATTGAAGTTTTGTGCTAAAAATCCGCTTCTTCGCCAAACTGCAAAACCGTTAGCCGACACCCTAAAAAACGACAGTGCAAACAAAAACGGTTAACAATTGGGACAACAAAACGGATAGAAAAAGATTTAAAAACCGTAACTTTGCCTGAATTAAGATTTTAATATAAAGAGCATAATGACAGACAAAATAGCAAAACCATTTTTAAAGTGGGCAGGTGGTAAAACACAGCTCATTAACGACATTGAAAAGGCTTTGCCAAATGACATTTCAAAGGACAAATTCACTTATATTGAACCCTTTGTTGGAAGCGGTGCAGTTCTGTTTTGGATGTTAAACAACTTTCCAAACCTTAATAAAGCGGTCATAAACGACATTAACGAAGACTTAATAAATACCTACAAAACGATAGCTTCAAAACCAAAAGAACTGATTTCAATACTTCAAATCTTACAAAACGAATTTCACGGACTTGAAGGACAGGAAGCAACGAAAAAAGAGTATTACTACTCAAAAAGAGAACTTTACAACAAAAGAAAAGAAGAACAAAGCGGACAAGCCGCTTTGTTTATTTTTCTCAATCGTACTTGTTTTAACGGACTTTACCGAGTAAACCGTAAAAATGAATACAACGTCCCAATGGGCAGTTACAAACGACCGACAATTTGTGACAATGAAAATATTTTGGCAGTTAGTAAAGCATTGCAAAAAGTGGAAATTCTTTGTGGCGACTATGAAGAAACACTCAATTATGCTGACAACAACACATTATTTTACTTTGACCCACCTTACAAGCCATTGAGCGAAACTTCAAGTTTCAACTCATACGCAAAAGACGAGTTCAATGATCAAGAGCAAATCAGATTAAGAGATTTTTGCCACAAACTAGACACACTTAATCATAATTGGATTTTGAGCAATTCAGACGTTAAGGGAAAGGATGAAAACGATAATTTCTTTGATAACTTGTACGCTGATTTCAATATCCAAAGAGTGGATGCAAGACGAAGTATCAATGCTAATCCGGAAAAAAGGGGGGCGTTGAAAGAGCTATTAATCACTA
>DAITMC010000260.1:0-4713 GCA_036835365.1 Saprospiraceae bacterium | reverse complement strand
ATGGTTTTGGTCAGCCTAAATATGCGCCATGTCCACTTTTGGTCAACATGGTAACGGCTAAGCGGCTAGGACAAAAAGCAGGTGAAGGTTTCTACAATTACAAAGCCACGCCAGAGGGGGAAGACCTAGTAGTATCTAACTTCTTTAAGCGTTGAAAAGGGTATTTTAGGCGTTGAAGCTATCCAATATCTTCGAGATTTTGTTTAGCTTTAACTAAAACTATTAAACCCCCTCAACAAAAGCCTTATGTCTTCCTCTTTCCGATAGCATACCATGATTACGGCTTTAGTTGAATTATTTAGACTCTTTCAAAATTACTTAAAATACAACCTAGTATTCAACTATCTTTCCCTCTTTTCGTTATTTTGCAATATTGTTGCATTTAATAAACATTATTATTTTTATGATTAAAAAATTGCCTGTAACGGTGTTGAGTGGCTTTCTAGGTGCAGGAAAAACAACCCTGCTCAACCATATTTTACACAATAAGGAAGGTTTGAAAGTAGCCGTTATTGTTAATGATATGAGCGAAGTCAATGTAGATGCTCAAATTGTGAGTAATGAAGGTGGATTGAGTAGGACGGAAGAGAAATTGGTGGAGATGAGTAATGGCTGTATCTGCTGCACACTAAGAGAGGATTTGATGCTGGAAGTAGAAAAATTAGCTAAAGAAAACCGATTCGATTACTTGCTCATCGAAAGCACAGGTATTAGTGAACCTATTCCAGTAGCACAGACTTTTTCGTTCAAAGATGAAGAAAATGGTGTTGATTTAAGCCAATTTGCCCAACTTGATACGATGGTAACAGTGGTGGACGCATTCAACTTTTCCAAAGATTTTGGTGCGGCGGATACCATTTATGACCGAGCATTAACCGATGACCGACAAGATCAGCGCACGATTGTTAATTTGTTGACCGACCAAATTGAATTTGCTAACGTCATCCTCCTCAATAAAGCTGATTTGGTGAGCAAAAAGCAGTTGCAAGAACTTAAAGCCATCATTCGCAAACTCAACGCTGATGCTAAAATTATTGAAAGTAGCTTTAGCAAAGTAGATGCTAGAGAAATACTCCATACAGGGCTATTTGATTTTGAACGCGCCTCAGAATCGGCTGGCTGGATTCATGAACTGGAAAATGAGCATGTTCCTGAAACGGATGAGTATGGCATTGGCTCTTTTGTTTTTCGTTCAACAAAACCTTTTCATCCTACGCGCTTCTGGAATTGGTTGTCCAATGATTTTCCTACTAATATTATCCGAAGCAAAGGCTTATTTTGGATAGCTAGTCGCCCAGATGATGCCATCAACTGGTCGCAGGCGGGTGGTTCGCTACGTGCAGACAAGGCTGGCGTATGGTGGGCGAGCATGACTTACCAAGAAAGAATCAATCATCCTTCGTTCTTGTATAATCAGAAATTAATAGAAAGTGGCTGGGATAAAGTATTTGGCGACCGAATTAACGAGTTGGTATTCATAGGACAAGATATGGAAGAACAAGCTATCGTTGCAGCCCTTCAGCTTTGCTTATGCACAGAAAAAGAAATATTCGAGATGCAACAACATGCCACTACTTTTTTAGACCCTTTTCCTAAATGGTAGCATTATAGCCCGCAGTTTGAACGGTGGGCTTAGTAGTATAAAAGCACAAACCATCGCAAGCAAGGCAACAGCAATGATAGAGCCTTCGTAACCAAAATCACCGCCGTTGAGTAGGCTGTTGCCAACATCTTTGAACTGAATAAAACTATATACATCAAAACCACTGACTTCAAAATCGAAGAAAACAGACTGAATGAAATTCCAACTGGCGTGTAGCCCAATAGATGCCCAGATGCTTCGATAGTACACAAACAGCAAGCCCATGAGTAAACCCCCTAAAAAGATATTTGCCATAGCGATGTAGCTTACATTCGGGTTGAAATAATGAAGCAATGCAAATATGCCTGAAGAAATAAACAATGCCCAAAAGGTATTTAATCTATGTTCAATAGCAGGCAATAAAAAGCCACGCACCAACACTTCTTCGCCAGCACTTTGAATCAGAAAGAGCAACAATAACCCAAGAAATAAATAGCCATTCCAGTTCAGTGCTTGCAACTGAATGCTGCCTATTAACAACAAAAGTAAAAATCCGATAGCTACCAAAGCTATGCCTAGTCCCCAACCTACCCCAAATTGTAGAAAGGCGAATTTGTGGATATGTAAACCCGATTGTTGGAATGGAAATTTAAAAATGAGTACTCGCACAAAATAGGTCGCTAAAACAAAAATAATCAACTGAGGCAAATACGCTACCAAAAGTAGTGCATAAGGGCGATTGAAATTATTTGTCTCATTTTCATGGCTCGTCATTCCGAGGGAATGCCACAGCGCATAGACAAAAAATAGCATTAAACCCGCAAATAGCGAAAAAAGAAAAACCTCTAAAAGCAATAGTCCAATGCGATGGGCTAAGTATTTAATACTCAAATTGTCCATAAGGGCTGATGATGTTGACGCCTGCTTTTTCACTAGCTTCCACATGCCCAATCACTTGAGCATCAATCTGAAATTTCTTAGCAATCTCTATGACCGAGTAGGCGTATTTTTCTGGTAGGTAAATTTCTAAGCGATGCCCCATGTTGAACACTTGATACATCTCGCGCCAACTTGTTCCCGATTCCGATTGAATGATATGAAACAAGGGTGGCACTGGTAAAAGATGGTCTTTCACCACTCGTTGTTGATGAAGGAACTTACTTACTTTGGTTTGTCCGCCGCCGCTGCAATGAATCATGCCGTGAATGTGTGGCAAATGTTCTTCCAATAATTTTTTGATGACAGGCAAATAAGTACGGGTAGGCGAAAGTACCAATTTGCCTATTTCAATCGGTTGTTCGTCAATGAAAATGACATCTGTTACTTTCTTTGAACCATTGTAAATTACTGAGGTAGGCGTATTAGGGTCAAATGTTTCTGGGTATTTTGTTCGGTAAGCAGCATGAAAAACATCATGCCGAGCAGAAGTTAAACCATTGCTCCCCATGCCGCTATTGTATTCTTTTTCGTAACTTGCTTTATCATAAGAACTTAGCCCTACCACGACATCACCAACTTGAATATTATTGACAATTAAATCGGAGCGTTTCATTCTAGCAAAGGTGGTGTAGCCCACATCAATAGTGCGCACAATATCGCCTACGTCTGCTGTTTCGCCACCAGCCAAAGTTAGATGAATGCCAAATGAACGCATATGCTCAATAAACTCAGTGGTCGCTTGCACCAAAGCACTAATGACCTCCCCTGGAATTAAATTTTTATTGCGCCCAATGGTGGAAGAAATGACAATGTCATTCACACAACCCACGCAAGCCATGTCGTCCAAATTCATGACTAGAGCATCCTGTGCAATGCCTGCCCATACACTTAAATCGCCTGTTTCTTTCCAGTAAAGATACGCTAAACTGGTTTTTGTGCCTGCGGTATCCGCGTGCATAATGTTACAGTAAGCTGTATCACCAGCTACAATGTCGGGCAGTATTTTGCAAAACGCATTAGCGTATAAGCCTTTATCCAAATGCTTTATGGCTGCATGTACTTCGTCTTTGGTTGCTGAAACCCCTCTTTGGTCGTACTTAAATTGTTCGTTCATCCACACTTAATTTTAGACTGCAAAGCTAAAGATTCTTACTTTTAAACAAGCATATGAGCTATGAAATCTACACTTACATATCTGATAGGCAATCCTTCAAACTTTCTCGCCAATGTGGAATAGCCAATCGAAAAGTCTGTTTGATTTTGGCTTTATTCAATACACTAAATGGTGGACGTGAGGCAGCAGTTGGATAATCTTTTGTTTCAATAGGAATTACGCTTGTCGAAATTTGCGCTAATTCAAAAATCGCTAATGCAAAATCATACCAACTCGTTATGCCTTCATTGCTGTAATGAAAGATTCCTTGCAGTTGTGTTTTGGGAACAATGCCTGTTTCTGCTTGAGTGACAATATCCAGCATAGTTTTTGCTAAAGGTCGAGCATAGGTAGGTGTACCAATTTGGTCGAACACTACGCGTAGTTCGGGTCGCTCCTTCCCCAAACGAAGCATCGTTTTTACAAAATTATGCCCAAAAGTGGAATATACCCAAGAGGTGCGAATGACCATAGTGAGTGGATGAATGGCTTGGGCAATTTGCTCGCCTTGCAGTTTAGTGCGCGCATAAACACTTTGTGGTGCAGTAGCATCTGTTTCTACAAATGGTCTATTTTGAGCATTATGGTAAACATAATCCGTAGAAAGATGGAGTAACACTGCATCATTCTTTTGGCAAGCTAAAGCTAGATTTTCCACTCCTTTTACATTGATAGCGCTTGCTTTTTCAACCTCCTCTTCTGCCCTATCTACGGCAGTGTAAGCGGCACAATTAATGCAATAATCAATAGATTGAGTTTCAAAAAAGGACAACACCGCCTCTTGGTTGGTAATATCCAGTACTTCATAATCCGTAAAAAAAAAATGAAAATGAGGATATTGAGCAGCTAAAAACTGTAATTCATTACCTACTTGCCCATTCGCGCCTGTTATTAAAATAGTTGCCATAAATACTTAATTAAATTTTCGGTGTTCTCCAAATTTGGGTAGTTGTTGATCTTTTTCAGAAAGTATAATGTCCTTGTCTGCTATTTGCCAATTAATATTTAAAGTAGGGTCATTGTAAATAATGCCGCCTTC
>DAITMC010000259.1:0-4823 GCA_036835365.1 Saprospiraceae bacterium | reverse complement strand
AACGACAAACCGTAAAGTAAATCCTTTTTTCATCCGTAGAAAAAGTAGCATTACACACATGATACTCCTCCATGCTAGCAAATTGCGAAGCTACTGTAGCTTCTTCCCAACTCCTAATGCCTTTTTGAGACTTAAATACTTTTGCTTTCGATAACTTAGTAGAAGAAAATAAAATTTCGTCATTACCAAACGGAGCAGGTGCAAATTCCGTAAATTCACTATTAATATAATTATTCAAGTGCGTTATCTTGACAGCTAAGTTGGGTTTTAACTTATACTGCTTTGCCAATTCACAACCTTCTATTTCCATAAGCGCATTTGCGACCAAAGTTGGAGCATCTACTCCCTTGTAAGTATTTGTAAATACCTTGAAAGCCGCTACCGCTTCATCGTATTGTTCATTTTGTTTTAGTGCTTTCGCATAGAGGTAGCCTGCTTTAGGAAATTTCTTGGTTTCCTTTACCGCAGTTGTCAAAGTCTCGATGGTTTTTTCGTAATTTTTCACAATAAAGTAACTTTCACCTGCTTGATACGCCATTTCTAGTTGCTTAGGCTTTTTGAGCCAAGCCTGCTCATACTGCTCAGCAGCGGATTCATACTGAGCTTTAGCATACAGTTCATTGGCAAGTTTTTGATGTTTCCTCCAATTCCATTTGGTTTGGTCTTCTATTTCTTGGGCACTACCTAGTTGCAGTAGCAATAAAAAAAATAATAACAGTGTTGATTTAAGCATGGCATTATAAATTTCAGGTATGAAAATGATATATTTTATAGCAGACTTTTCTGAAATCAATTGCTTCATTTATTACACATTAGATAAATTTTATTATATAAATCATAAAATTAACTACAAAACAATTACGCTACTTTAATAATATATCAATAATTTCAGGAAAATACTGATGCTCTAGTTGTTGTACTTTTTGTGCAATATCTTCGGGTTTATCCTCCTGTGTTATCGTACAAGCCGCCTGAAAAATAATATCTCCATCATCATATTGCTCATTAACGTAATGAATTGTTACGCCTGTTTGTTGCTCTTTTGCTTCCCAAATTGCTCGATGCACTTTCATCCCATACATGCCTTTACCGCCATACTTAGGCAACAATGCAGGATGAATATTGATTATTCTACGATAAAATGACTTCACTAAATAATCGGGCACAAGCCATAAAAAACCTGCCAATACAATCCAATCAATTTTAAACTGATGAAGTTCAACCAATAGTTGTTCGGACTGATAGAAAGCCTTTGTGTTCAACACCAAAGTCGAAACGCATGCTGCCTCTGCAACATCCAGCACTGGGGCATCTGTCTTATTGGAAACTATCAGTTGTATTTTTACAACTTCACTATTTTTAAAATAGTCAATTATCTTTTGGGCATTACTTCCTCGCCCCGATGCAAATATGGCTATGTTTATCATTAGTTAAAATCATCAAAATCTAATTTTGCAAAACGAAACGAACGCCCTTGCTCACCATAAATCACCATTGCCCTTCGTTCAATTTGTTGACATACTTTAGGACGCGTTACTAAATCCACTTCACGATTTTGAAACAACGGCTTTATCTCCCAAGTACCATCTCTACTAATTTCCGTCAAAGCTACAATAGAATTTCTTCCATCGTAGTTATAAATTCTGTTACGGCTACCTTCCGAAAAATTGCGGCTACTATCATTAAAGATGAGGTAAATCTTATCTCGAATAATAGACATCGCATAGCTAGAATAATATCCACCATCATTTACGGTAATTTGCTGTTTTGGGATTCGAGTTGCCCAATCTATTTCCCCATCTGGACTAATATTAACAACAATGACATCATTGTAATGATAAAAATAATCATAGCGGAAAGTACCGTACCAAAAATCGCGGTAAGACCGCTGATAAATATAATATTGCTCCGCCACTAACAAGGCACCGCCATCACTTCTTAAAATGAGGTCATTCAAAGCAAATTTATAGAGTTCAGGTTGCTGATTAACATTGCCTTGTCTTTCAGCATTTTGAGCGCGTTGTTTTTGTTTTTCAGTATAAAACTCTGTTAGGAAATCAAAATCAAATGATTTTTGATTTTCATTATAAATTACTTTTGTTTTTGCATCAATTCTAAAAAAGTAAGTTCCTTTCACACTCGAAGTTCCCTTTTGAGAATAAAAACCAGTACAGACCAAATCACCATTGTTGGCTACCCTAAACGTTAAGTCAGTGATAAAATCATTTTTTAAATTAATGCGATATTCATCTTGTATGAAGCCTTCTTCGGTGTAAGCCAAAATAAGATATTGATAGTTTGGTTTTCCTGCTCTGCGCTCTTTGGCTTTATCCTGATAAACCACCCCTAACATATAAACGTTTCCTTTACTATCCACTTGATATTCTTCTACAGAAAAGATTTCTTCGTTGTAGGGTAACGTAATTTCTTTATCCCAAAGTTGCTGAAAACTATCGTCAAATACCCTCAATCTAAACTTTTTAGCATTCCCTTTTTTGTACGGTAATTGATGAAAAACTAGAACTTTAGAGCTATCTTTGGATTGAACAATATCAAAAGCACCTGTTTTTAAGACGCTTTTAGTTTCAAATTCACCAATCAGTTGGATGCCTCTATCTGAAACACTAAGTTGTTGTTTATTTATTTTTTGCTGAAATAAATAGTTCTTTTTCTTTGCTTCATTATGAAAAGAGGTCAGAAAATAAATATCCTCACCTAATTTTATAATCTGCTCGAATTTTCTCAGTTTACCATTATAATCTAATTCTAGTTCTTTAGCTTTTTTAAGATTCATATTTTGGTCGTACAATTCCAAAAATACTTTACCTGATTCTACAATACCACTTTCTTTTATCCTCAAAGCGTACATTCCTTCGGGCGTATTCGCAATGATTTTATTGAGGTAACTATTGGTAGGTTGCGTTAGTTCCTCTCCCCATTTAACTTTTGGGCGACCAAATTGCCCAAACAATGTTTGGGAAAGCAACAAAAATATAATTGTGAGTTTGATAATATCCATTAAGTAATGATTCAAATTAAAAAACTAATTGCAGTATATATATTACACAATAGCTTAGGCTATAGTTGATGTTACATAGATCTGTAACGAGCCGACCTTGCGCCGTCCACTCGCGTCATTACCTGTACGACACGATTTTTCTCGCTAGGTGTAGCAGCCCCAAATATGTCCGTAATTTCTGTACTTTTTGTGTCGCTGAACGTTTGCAAAATCATAGCATTAGGGTAGGAACGAGCCACATCACCTATATCTTCGATGGCTGTAATAATGATGGCTGTTGCCGCTTTTGGATCGCTGGACATGATGTCTAAACCTTGACGATGATAGTCGTAAAATGCCTGTCGCAAAGGACGAACACGAGGCGATAGCAAGTTCTCGATTAACCAATATCTGTTACGCTGTCCATCCAAAGAGCGCCAACCTTTGGGGTCAACTGCTGCCGCCCCTGGCGGAACATTATTCACAATCTCTTGCGCTTTTAACAACTGCGTTTCCCCACCAAAAGGTGAAAAAGAATCATTATCCATACCAATAACAATGTAAGCGTAATAAGCTAAGACCGAAGTCAAATTGTCATTAAAAGAGTTTTGGGTATAAATTAATGGTTGAAATTGCTCGTAATCAAACCAAATATTTTTATCCTGAATGGTGATTAAAGGCGTTTCATTCATGGTGCCATAAATTGGGCGAACCGCTTGTATGGCAACCTCTGCTGTAAATCGAGTAGCGGATTCTTCTTTGTTAATCGTGATAATCATATTGCCTTTGATACGCTCCTGTGGCTCATACACCTCTTGTGTCCATTTAGTATTATTCATAAATTCTTGCACCGCAGTTTGTAACGATTGGAATACGCGCGGGTCAGCAGTCTGCAATTTTGGCGTATTAATCGTTATCTGAAAATCAAGTTCTTGTGCTAAAAGATTACTTGTTGAAATGGCAATAAATAGTAGTAAAAGGAAATTATTTTTCATCATCTTTTTTTATTTTTTGATTACATAACAACTGAAGCTCATTAATTATGTCCAAAGCGACTATTTTTTTTGATTTTAGTTCAAACGTTTTTATGTCTCTATTTTTGTACAGCAACGTAATTTTATTTGTATCTACATGAAATCCTGCGCCTTCATCTTGCAGTGAATTAAGCACAATCATATCAAAATTTTTACGCACAAGTTTGGATTGTGCATTTTCTAACTCATTGTTCGTTTCTAGTGCAAACCCAATCAGCACTTGATGTGCTGCCTTCATTTTACCTAGTGCTGCTGCAATATCAGGCGTACGCTCTAGCTCAATTGTCATATCATCCTTTGTTTTTTTCATTTTTTGTGCTGCCACAAATTTAGGACGATAATCCGCAACGGCTGCCGCCATAATCGCTATGTCAACATTTGGAAAAAGCGAAATAGCGGCTTGATACATTTGTTCTGCATTCTCAACTCTAGTCAATTTAATATTTGGATGTTTGGGTTGAAGTTGCGAGGGACCTAATATCAATTCTACTATTGCGCCTTGCGCTACCAATGCTTCTGCCAAATAAACGCCCATTTTACCGGAAGAACGATTACCAATAAACCGAACAGGGTCGAGCGCTTCATAGGTCGGTCCCGCAGTTAACAAAATTTTTTTTCCTCCAAACTGATGTCTTTGCTGAAAAAAATCACTTAATTGTTGTACGATAGCTTCTGGTTCTGCCATGCGCCCCTCCCCTATTAAACCGCTTGCCAATTCACCATAGCCCACTGGTACTAAATGATTTCCATAGCTTTGCAGCAATTTCACATTTGATTGCGTAGCAGGATGT
>DAITMC010000258.1:0-4824 GCA_036835365.1 Saprospiraceae bacterium | reverse complement strand
GGTTTAGATATGGATTTCAAAGGGAAACCATTCGGTCCGATACCCAATTTATTAGCAGTAGCGGAGTACATTACCAAAGTACATGCTATCTGTCAGCATTGTGGAAACCTAGCTACCCATTCCTATCGCTTAGCCCCTAGCCAACAAAGGGTGATGTTGGGTGAAAAAGATGTATATGAAGCGCGCTGTCGCACTTGTTACCACATGGGCAATATACTTGACCTAAAATAAATTAGGGAGAAAAATTAATTGTTTTCTTTTTGAAACATTTTACCTTTACATTAGGTATATATGCCTACAGTATTGCAGTAAGAACACCTGTTTAGGTTGGTGTAGAACATATAATATTTAATTTTTATATTATTGAGCCGTTTCCTAAATCATTCATACCGTTCCCTTAATTGAGATTAGTTTGCCTAGTAAGTGTTGGAGATTTAAGTAGTTTTATCGAATAAAAAAATTGTAACCAACACAAAAGCATGGAGTTCAAAGACTTTTACCATTCATCGCCAGAAATAAATAGCTTAGTCGCAGCGTATGAAAATATTACCCAAAGTGGAGGCCAAAAATATTATAGGGAAGATGATTTCCTTCAATTGATTGATTATTACGAAGACGAAGCCATGCTTAGTTGTGCCTTTAAAGTAGCTCAACAAGCAATTCATTGTCATCCTTATTCTATATCCTTGTATTTGAAAAAGGCCATGTTACTCCTTAGATACAAGCAAGCAGAAAAAGCACTTTACGTTCTGGAAAAGGCGGCGGCACTATCGCCCAATAACTTTCAAATGAATCTTTTGAAGGCGGAAGTTTTAACTCATTTAGGTAAACCTTATGAAGCCTTGGCGCAGATAGATGCCTTAAAAGCCGAAACTAGCAAAAATCAATGGAGCGATATTTATGTAGCGGAGGCAATAGTATATGAAAAAATGGAGCATTACGATGAAATGTTCTACACGCTAGAAAAGGCAATTAAGCTCGATGTAGGGAATAAAACGGCTTTAGATAAGCTATGGATATGTGTAGAATTGTCTAAAAAATACGAAGAAAGTGTTGCTCTACATGAAAAAATATTAGACCAAAATGCTTATTGCCATACGGCTTGGTACAATTTAGGTCATGCTTACACTTACTTGGGGCAGTATCAGGAAGCGGCGGAGGCCTATGAGTATGCCTACTTAATCAATCCTATTTTTGAATTTGCTTATCGCGACCGTGCAGAGGTGTTGTTCATAGTTCAAGATTATGAAAAAGCATTAGCTTGCTACGATGAGGTGTTAGAGCAGTTTGAACCAGATGCTGATTTATTCTTGAGAATGGGGCAATGCTATTTTCACTTGAATCAGATAAAAAAAGCAAGAAACTACTTCACAAAGGCTTCTTTGCTAGAATCCTTGAATGATGAGGTTTATTTCTATATCGGTGAATCGTTTTTTGTGGAGGCACAATGGGAAATGGCAATTTCATTTTACGAAAAAGCCATTGAAATTGAGGATAGGAAAGAAGAATACTGGTGTAGTTTAGGCAAGGTATATGCGATATTAGGAAAATCAGAGCAAGCAGAGGAGTGTTATCAAGCGGCAACTGAGGCGGCACCCGAAGACCCCAAATGCTGGTTTTTATATGCACATTTCCTAATTGCACAGGGCAAAGAAGCAGCGGCTTTTGCCATTTTAGAGGAGGCAAGCGACTACTCCGTAGGAGCGGAGTTAGTTTACTGTGAAGCGGCTTGTCATTTTGCTTTAGGTAGAAAAAATAAGGGTTTAGCTATACTCGAAACAGCATTGGAAGAGGATGTAGAGCAATATCAACTCATTTTTGATTTGATGCCTAGTTTGTTACAGGATAGCGAAGTGAAATCAATTGTTGCTTACTATTTAGAAGCATAAAAAGCACTTGTTGTTATAAAATAGTTAATTTTTTAGGTGTGTTTCCCACCGGCACCTAGTCGTTTGAGTTATTCAAACGACTTTTTTTTACCTACTCAGGAGTTGTAGGCGAGCAACTTCTAGCCCCGAAATGTGTTGTATTGCATACAAAGCATATTAATCGTTGCAACACATAAACAAATATTATTCATGTTAGAATTACCTATCGTTGAAGCGAAATCCACTAGAGAACGAAAACCGGAATGGTTGCGTGTAAAATTACCTATTGGTGAGAAATTCAAACACGTTCGCTCCTTAGTGGATCAATATAATTTGCATACCATTTGCCAAAGTGGAAATTGTCCAAATATGGGAGAATGCTGGGGCGCGGGTACTGCTACGTTCATGATTCTAGGAAATACTTGCACGCGCTCTTGTTCTTTTTGTGCTGTAAAAACAGGTCGCCCTAATGAATATGACGAGGATGAACCACGCCGAGTGGCGGAAGCGATTAAATTGATGGAGGTGAAACACGCTGTTATTACTTCTGTGAATAGGGACGAATTAAAAGATCGTGGTGCTGAAATATGGTATCAAACCGTCTATGCTGTAAAAGAATTATCACCAAGCACAACCATTGAAACGCTAATTCCTGATGTGAAAGCGAATTGGTCTGCTTTGGAGCGGATGATAAGCCCAGGTCAGGAGGTTGTTTCTCATAATATGGAAACGGTAAAAAGCCTATATCGCAAGGTGCGTCCGCAAGCGAAATATGAGCGTAGCTTGGAGCAAATTCAACGAACTAAAGCCTATGGAAAGCGCACTAAATCAGGCGTGATGGTCGGTTTAGGCGAAACGAAGGAAGAGATATTTCAAATTATGGATGATTTGCGCGCTCATGGCTGCGATGTATTGACGATTGGACAGTATTTGCAACCCACTAAAATGCACTTAGCGGTCGAAGAATTTGTCCATCCTGATACTTTTGCCTTGTACAAAGAAGTGGGTTTATCTAAGGGTTTCGACTTTGTAGAAAGTGGTCCATTGGTACGTTCTTCTTATCATGCAGAAAGACATTTGTAGAACTATTTCAACCGAAAAGCCAGTAATCATTTTCTAAACAACCCATGCCTAGAGATATGGTAGAGGTTGAATTTGCTGGTTGGAATAACGGGGTTAGTCGTTTTGCTTAACATTAAGCATTAGCGAAAGAAAAAGGCCTCAAAAACTTATCAAAATCTTAAAATTGTTGAATAATCGTTACTAGATAAGCGAAAGTGCGTCTTAGTAACGTTATGTTAGCCGAAAAAATAATTTATAGTTTAAATTTATTAGTTCCTATGAAAAAGATTATTCTTTTATTTTTTGCTTTTGGTTTTGTCTTGTCTTTGTTGACTTCTTGTGGTGAGGATGATCCCATACTTGGTGATCCTATCGAAACGCCCCCTTCTATTATTCTTGCTACTGGAGATGATTTTGTTTCAAAAGCAGAGAACATTAATGTTGGCGATGCTTTTAGGGTTAAACTCCAATTATTTACAGGAACAAGGGATTTGAGTGTGCTTCGATTTTTTGAAAATGGTAGTCTAATACCTGCTAGTCGTTTAGAGATTACGGGTTTAACAGCCAATAATCCTTTGTTAATTGTGGGGGATGCAAAGAAAGGTGTAACTTATGAAGTCAAGATTAACCCAGACCCCACTGTAAATACAGAAAGGGTGATTTCTTACGCTTTTGAAGTGGAAGATGAGGCAAAGAAGACGACAGTGGTTTCAGTAGATATTACTACCATAATACCTTTTACCGCAATAGAGAAAACGTTGATGGGTGTACTTTTGAACCAAGCGGGACCTTCTGGTACAGGCGGCTTGGATTTGGATACAGGTGAAAGCGTTGGCTCCAGAGATACCAGAGCAGATATTAAAGACCAAGGTATTAATTTAGACCGTCCAGCAACAGATAATTGGAGACGACAGATTGCTGGTGCTAATGGCGCAGAGGTACGCAAGGTAAATTTAAGCGACCTTGCAGAAAACTTGACATTTAGCAATGTTCAATTTCAAGAACAAATCCTTGATGCTTTCACTAAAGGTAAAGAATTGGAGGGTGTAGATATTTTTAGAAACTCAAGAGGAGACAAAATTGCTACTGATGACGATGGAAACGAAAAAGTAAGTCAGCCAATAGTGGTGGGCGATATTTTTGCAGTAAAACGAGACAACAAACATTATTTGATTGAGTGTGTTAAAGTAAATAACACGACCAACAATAATAACGATAGCTACGAATTCAATATTAAATTCTAAAAAGATAGATTCGACGAACTACTTTGGTGAGTCGAAAAGAATTATTTCACCATAGCTATGACAAAGGCTTCTTCTATTTAATAGGGAAGCCTTTTTTATTTTCCTTAGAAAAGTTTAGATTTACGTCGTAATATGGAAGCAAGCATTTTGCTTATTACGAAAGCAATACGACACCTAAATAAAGCATTACATGAACTTATCAAAAGCAGCATTAGTATTGGAAAAGATTAATATGTTGTTCAACAATATTAATCTTAATAGCAGTTCTATTTCAACTATTGAACGGGACTTAATGCTTAGTTATATCCGTCAGTTTTACGAATACTGTCAAGAACAGGAGCTTACCTCAACCATGCCTACAAATTTTAATGAATCTTCTTCTAAACCACCAGAAGTACCTATCAAAGAAGTTAAGAGAGATACTTATAAACCACCTAGGATAATAGAAATCTCTGATAATTTGAGAGAAGAAATTGCAGCACCACTGATTGTTACACCAAAAGTTCCAAGCGTGGAGATGATAGAGCGAGTAACTACTCCTACATCGAAAGTACCTGAGTCGGCGCCCGTGCCTACTCCACCAAAAGTAGAGATGGAATTACCTGTGGTGAAAAAGGAAATTGCAGCACTTTTTGAGTTTAAGCAAGTAA
>DAITMC010000257.1:0-4830 GCA_036835365.1 Saprospiraceae bacterium | reverse complement strand
ACGAACTCGTAACAGATGCCGAATTGCAAATGCTTAAAAATTATCTTTTAGGTAATTTGTTAACGGGTTTAGACGGTGCTTTCAATACGCATGAAGCAATAAAAACGTTATTGGTAGAGAACGTTCCGCTGCAACATTTTGAAGAATTTGTAAAAACGATTCAAGAAATTCAGCCTAATGAGATTAGAGCATTGGCTCAAAAGTACTTGCAAAAGGAAACTATGTATGAAGTTTTAGTAGGAACATAAAAATCATGCTACAAATTGAAAACAATCTTTTATCTTTAGAGAAATTTTATTTTGCTTTGTGTCATTGATTAAATCTTCACTAAAAATTATACTGAATTCCGTATTTCAATTAGGTGTAGTGAAATAATAATCTAACAGAATTATAATACAGGTTAATGAAAATCAGGCTTTTTATTGAAGAGTGATAAAATGATACTAGAGAAGAGAAGTAAACCAATTTGAAACACATGAACAAGAAAGCACTTGAATGAAATTTTTTAGCTTTTTTACACAAGAGTTAGCCATAGATTTGGGTACAGCCAACACCCTAATCATACAAGATGGTAAAATTGTAGTGGATGAACCTTCTATCGTCGCTATTGATAGGAAAACAGGCCGTACTATTGCAGTTGGACATAAAGCGATGCAAATGCACGAGAAAACGCACGACAATATCAAAACTGTGCGACCACTAAAAGATGGGGTAATTGCAGATTTTACTGCGGCAGAGCGGATGATTGAAGGTATGATTAGAATGAGTGGTAAGAAAAAACGTATTTTTTCTCATCTCAAAATGGTCATTTGCATTCCCTCTGGCATTACAGAGGTAGAAAAAAGAGCTGTTTTTGAATCCGCCGATCATGTAGATTCCAAAGAGACTTACTTAATACACGAACCAATGGCTGCGGCACTTGGTATTGGCTTAGATGTGGAAGAACCTATTGGTAACATGGTGATTGATATTGGTGGTGGAACAACAGAAATTGCAGTTATTGCCTTGTCGGGTATTGTTTGTGACCAATCCATAAGAATTGCAGGCGATGAACTTACAAGCGATATCATTAGCTACATGAAGCGCGAACACAATATTCTTATTGGGGAGCGCAGTGCAGAGCAAATTAAAATAGAAGTAGGCTCTGCTTTACCAGAACTAGACAATCCTCCAAATGATTATGCAGTAAATGGTCGAGATTTAATGACAGGTATTCCAAAGCAGATTACCGTCAATTATATAGAAATAGCAGCTTGCTTGGATAAATCCATCTCAAAAATTGAAGATGCTGTACTAAAAGCACTGGAGACAACACCGCCTGAACTTGCAGCAGATATTTATAAGACAGGTTTGTATCTGACTGGTGGTGGTGCGCTGCTGCGGGGTTTAGATAAGCGTATTTCTCAAAAAACAAGGCTACCTGTGCATGTTGCAGATGACCCACTTAGAGCCGTTGTTAGAGGGACAGGCATTGCACTCAAAAACATCAATCGCTTTTCGTTCTTAATTGATCGAAAAAGCGTCTAAGTAGGAAAAAACTTTTTTGATAACTTTGTAGTGCTTTAATACTATGAAATTATCAAAAAAATCAATAAAAATTGATGGGCATTATCTCTCTTTTCTTTAGGCGCTATGGTAATTTGGTGCTCTTTATACTGCTAGAGGGACTTTGTTTTTATCTTATTGTTACCCAGAACAATAGGCAACAAACTATTCTTTTCAATTCTTACAGCTACTTTTTTGGTAGTATGTATGAACAGTACTCGGGTATAGTTTCCTTTACAAGGCAATCCGCAGTAGCAGATAGCCTTGCTATGGAAAACGCTAGGTTATTAGAAGAACTTTTGACACTGCGAAATAGCATTTCTCTTCAATCCGACAGTATCAAGGACGATACACTTAGACAAACTTACACGCTTATTGAAGCTAGGGTAGTAGATAACTCAATCAATCGAGATAAAAACTTTATACTAATCAATAAAGGTAAGAGGCAAGGCATAACTGCGAATAGTGGTCTTATCACAGAACATGGGGCAGTAGGTATTATTAGACAAGTGGGCATGGATTATGCTATTGCTATGTCTATTTTGCATCGGAGTGCGATTGTGAATGCAACGATTAAAAACAAGGGTTATTTCGGACCTTTAGTGTGGAAAGGGGGAGTCCCGACAGAGATGTATTTAGAGGATATTCCTATGCACGCTCGATTCGCAAAAGGGGATACTATTCAAACTACTGGATATTCTACTATTTTCCCTTCAGGCATCACGCTTGGCATGATTGATAGTTTCTGGCGAGCAGATGGCAGCTATGCTTACACTATAAAAGTGAATTTGGTAGAAGATTTGGCTCGATTGAGTAGAGTTTATGTAGTAAATCATCTTTACAAAGATGAAATTTCGAGCCTTGAAAAGTCAGTAAAAGATGAGTAGCATTTACTTTAAAAATATTTTTCGATTCATCTTACTTGTATTACTTCAAGTATTTTTGCTAAAAAACATCTACTTGGGAGAAGGCTTTCTGCGTTCTTTTTATTTTATTGTCTATCCGATGTTTATTTTACTACTTCCTTTTAGCATCCCAAGACCAGCTTTATTGTTGCTAGGTTTTTTCATTGGTATTATTGTGGACTACAACTATATGTCATTGGGCGTACATGCTAGTGCAACAGTATTTATGGCTTTCTTACGCGAACCCATACTTCGATTACTTGAACCAAAAGGTGGATACAACCTTAACTTCAGCCCAACAAAAGCTAGAATGGGTTGGGCTTGGTTCACGCGCTATACGAGTATCATGATGGTCATTCATTTACTTTTTTACTTTTCAATGGATATTTTTACCCCTTACTATGTTGGGCAGATATTGCAGCGAACAATGGCAAGTTTTGTCGTATCAGTGGGTCTAATATTTATTTTACAAGCGATATTTAATCCAAGAGAATAAATAACTTGTTATAAGACGACAAGTAACTAAAATTAGCAATAACGTGGCAAAAGAATTAAAAAATAGAACAATCTACATACAAGTATTCTTCATCGCTATCATGTTGATCTTAGTTGTGAAGGCTGCTGACTTACAAATTATTGATGAAAGTTCTAAAAAAACAGCTCAAGCCACCACCGTTTACCAACTTCCTGTCCATCCTGCAAGAGGCTCTATGTATGATAGGAATGGGAAATTGATGGTATATAATATACCCATCTACAATTTAATGGTAACACACGACTTAATAGATCCCAATATCAATATTCCAAAATTTTGTAATATCCTTAACATCACAGAGGAAGAATACTATAAAAACTTAGATAAAAACTGGAACTCAAGGGGCATCTCAAAAGATGGTCGTTTCTCCAAATCCATTCCTTTTGTATTTATTAACCGCCTTTCTGTGGAAACCTATGCACGGTTGCAAGAAAGTTTGTACGAGTTTACTGGCTTTTTTGTCGAATTGCGCTATGTAAGAGGATATAACTATCCTAATGCTGCTCATGTGCTTGGCTACCTAAGAGAAGTAAATCAAAAGGAAGTAGAAGCCAACAAAAAATATAGACCAGGTGATTTTATTGGTGCTACGGGGCTAGAGTTAGTATATGATGAAGAATTGCGTGGCAGGAAAGGTATTCGATATGTACTAAAGGACAATCTAGGTAGAGAAATGGGAAGCTATCAAAATGGTGCATTAGATGAGCGAGCAGAGGCAGGAAAAGATATTATCACCACAATTGACCTCGACTTACAAGCCTACTGTGAAGAAATAATGCAGAACAGAAAAGGGGCCATCGTTGCTATTGAGCCTTCATCAGGCGAAATACTAAGTATGGTAAGTGCGCCTACTTACGACCCTAACTTGTTGGTTTTCAATAGAGATAGAGGAAAAGCGTATCAGCAACTTTCTTCCGACCCTGATTTACCACTTTACAATCGCTCTGTACTTTCAGAACAGCCTCCTGGCTCTACTTTTAAGTTAGTCGTTGGGTTAATTGCTTTGCAAGAAAAAGTAACAGAAGTGAATAGAACGCTGCCTTGTGCCGCAGGCTACTATTTTGGTGGTGCTATGAGAATGGGCTGCCACAGGCATCCGACTTGTACCAGTATTTCTATGGCAGTGCAACATTCTTGTAATGCTTACTTTGCGCATGTATTTAGAAATATTGTAGATATGCGAGGATATACCAATCCTGCCGCAGGTTTGGACATCTTTAATGACCATTTGATTTCTTTTGGTGTTGGCGTTCCACTTGGTATAGATTTTCCGCAAGAAAATGATGGCAATTTTCCTACTTCAACTTATTACAATAACATCTACAAGCGATATAATGAGCGTTGGTACTCTACTTACGTAATGTCGCTTGGTATTGGACAAGGCGAAATAAAACTAACCCCCTTCCAATTAGCTAACTTGGCAGCCACAATTGCTAATCGCGGGCATTACTACACCCCTCATTTCTCCAAAGCTATTGTGGAAAACGACATAGAAAAGCCAACCTATGATAGATTTAGAGTGCAACATATTACTAAAATAGAACGCAAATATTTTGAGCCTATCATCGAAGGAATGGAAAATGTAGTTCGTGCGGGGACAGGCGGTAGAGGTTATATTCCTGAAATCCCTATATGTGGCAAAACAGGAACTGTACAAAACCCTCATGGTAAAGACCATTCCGTATTTATTGCTTTTGCCCCTAAAGACAACCCAAAAATCGCAGTCGCTGTTTATGTAGAGCATGGCGGTGGCGGTGGAAGCGTAGCCGCACCAACAGCTAGTTTAATTATTGAGAAATACCTTAATGGAAAGATAGCACCTACTCGGCAATATCGAGAAGATGC
>DAITMC010000256.1:0-4840 GCA_036835365.1 Saprospiraceae bacterium | reverse complement strand
GCTTTGCGCACTAGCAAGCGAATTTCGCCCAGCAAGAAATCAGACCGATTTATGGGAACAGAAATGACTTACGAAGACCTATCCAATTATCTTGCTGAATCAGCAGATGATTTCCAATACCGATTTATTGTTGAAGAAAAACTTGACGGAAGAAATGCCTACAAAATTGAGGCTACTCCCAATAATCTAACGACCACTCAATACAGCAAACGAATCTTATGGATTGACAAAACGACTCACTTGATGTTGCGCACCGATTTTTATGACCAAAAAGGAAATTTGCTCAAAGTGTTTAGCGCCTTTGATATTAAGGTTATTCCTAACAGTAAAGACTACTATCGAGCACATAAAATCGAATTAAAAAACCTCCAAACGGGGAACATGACTAAAGTTGTTTACACTGATTTTGTCATTAATAAAGGCATCAAATCGGATATGTTTTCCACTACTTGGTTAGAAACAAAATAAACATAATGAAACGACTCTATTTTGGCTTAACCATTACACTTTGGTCATCTTGTTGTATGAATATAACATTGGCACAAGCAGATTCCACTCGGTTGTGGTCGAGCCAATACAGTGTATCGTTTTATGGACTAACTAGATATTACTTCAATAATCACCCCGAAATTGATTACTACCAATGGCAAAATGAAGCTAGAGCCAACATCAATGCAAAGTGGAATTATCGCCAACACTGGCAAGCCCAAATAACATTACTCGGCAACGCTAACACACTACACGAACGCCGAACGTGCGCTTGGCTGAATGAGGCTTATGTGCAATACAGAAAAAAAGGTGTCTTCCTGAGAGCAGGCAAACAAACCCTCAAATGGGGAACTTTGACAGGGTATAGCGCATTGGATTTAGCCAATCGCTACGATTATTACGATGTGTTAGATACCGATAAGGAGCGACTCGGCTTATGGGGCGTGGAAGCTAGATGGCGCAAAGGAAAAACAGAATGGCAACTGCGTACTTTTTTACCCGATAATCGCTCTAGGCTGCATCTGTCGGACAATCGCTGGATTCACTTGCCTCAATCTATACCAGTATTGGATGGGACAACTGCATTTTTGCCTATGAATTTTTTAGGTAGCTATGCTAATTACAACAAGCAACTTCCAACTTTGGGGCTTTCGATAGCTTCCGAGTTAGGTAATTGGCAATGGAAGGGCAGTTGGTTTTATGGCAACAATGATATTCCGTTAAATCAAATAGCCATAACATCCACTTTTGCAAAAGAAGTGGACTACATCATTCGGTTGAATTATCGCCCCATGATGATTAGCGCACTTCACTTGAATACTTGGCTAGGCAGTTGGAACATTTGGGCGGAAGCAGCTCACGTGAATAGTGAACGCTACAACGAAGGGCAAACACTATCGGCGGATAATTATACTTTTACCTCTATCGGCGTGGATAGATTTTGGCAATTTAATCAACCCGAGCAGCAACTTAAATGGATTGCACAGTTCATTCATGTTTTTCCCAACACACACACTACTTACGCACCAACAGAAATAGACCATGTGTTTCAGTCGTCCTTTTTGATAGATGCCGATTTTCAACTGACTTATAAATGGAAATTAGCTTTGCGCACCATAGCAGATGTGAAAGTGAAGGGCTATTACGTTGCTCCAAGAATCACTTTTCGACTTTCTGACCAATGTAATATGCAGCTCAGTGCCGATTGGTTGAGTGGAAGTAACCATAGTTTTTTTGGCTACTTTAGAGATAATTCAAGGCTTGTTTTTCACCTAAACTATCAACCTTTTTAAAACAAAAATCATAAAACCATGAGTACTTATACCGATGAATTATGTTACACCGAATCGCCATTTGACTTAGAAGGCGCAGAACACAGCCGCTTAATGGCGAAGCGATTTTTTCCTCCCTACATTCGTCGCGTCGGGCAGTTGATTAACAATATTCATCGCATACATCCACCAACTGCTTGCCGCTTAACTATGGGCGTGCTCTCCGTAGCATTGCCTACCAAGCTAAAATCGGAAGATAAAGCCTTTTACAAATCCGGTAAAGCGCAGCTACATACTTGCGGTAAACATCAATTTTATACCTATGCTTATGGCAAAGGTCCTAAAATACTACTACTGCATGGTTGGTGCAGTAAGGGGGCGCGTTGGGCAAACTACGTGGAGCAAATCACACAAGCTGGTTTGCAAGCTATTGTGATGGATGCGCCTAGTCATGGACAATCGCCTGGTCGTTTTCTTTCTGTACCAGATTACATTAAGTGTGTGAAACAAGTACTACAAACTCAATCGGATTGGTATGCCATTGTTGGACATTCTATGGGAAGTCTGACTGGCATCATTGCTGCTAATGATTTGGCGCAAACAAGAACATTATCAAAATGTGTATTAATGAATACGTTTTCTAATTGTGATGCCTTAATGAGTAAATTTGCTCGCTGCTTAGGGGTATCAGAAACAGTGCTAGTGGATACTCGACAATGGATTACACAATATACTGGTAGTCCGTTAGCGTATTTTACATTAAGTAATCACTTGAAGCCATTGAATACCAAAAATTTATTGGTTGCTGACAAAAACGATATTGTTGTGCCTAGTCGAGAAATAGCGCAAATCGTAAATGAAATTCCAGCAATAGAAGTAATCATTACCGATGGACTTGGTCATAATTTGCGTTGCGAGTACATAACGAAACAAGTAGTTGATTTTGTTGTAGCATAGGTTCATCAAAAGAATGAATATTTTCCATGAAAAAGGTTATATTTATGTTCAAAGAACAATAAAAAACTAATATTTATGAGCGCATCATCTCGTCGGTCTCAATTATTTCTTTTGCTCATTTGCTTTGTTGTTATGCCATCGCTTGCCGCCCAGTCTGATACTTACACAGAAAGTCAGAAAAAAATAGTGGCTGAAATTGATTCTTTGCTCAACGTAGCCTGGGCAACCGCAAGATCAAACCCAGAACAAAGTATAACTACGGTACGAGCCATTGAGGCACTGCAAGAAAAACATCAGTTAGACTACAAGAAATCAATTGCTTTATATTATTATGCAGTATTCTACAAAAATTTGAATCGCTACGATTTGAGTGAGCAGTATTTCAACGAATGCGAAGCCTTTTATGAAGCTGAAGGGGACAAAAAACGTTTGGCAGCAATAAATATATCAAAGGCTAATCTTTTCTCCGATATAGGGAATTACACTAAAAGCATGGAGGCTGTTACACGATCACTTGCTCTTTATGAAGCCTTGCAAGATACGAATGGCATAGTTTCAGCCAACAGCAAACTAGGCTATTTGCTTTTAGAAGTTGGCAGAACTCAAGAGGCTTTAGACTACCATAAAAAATCAGAAGCCTTATCAGAAGCTACTCAAAATCTTTCAGAATTAACAATCAGTTATACGAATATCGCACTGGTGTATGAAAAGATAAAAGATTTTGAACAAGCTAAGGAATACTACAAAAAAGCCTATGAACTGGGAGAAACTTTAGATGATGATTACGGCAAAATAATCAACCGCTACAACATGGCGAACATCCTGCAAATTATGGATGAGGGGGAAGCGTCTATCCCTTTTGTGAAGTCTTGCATCCAATTAGCAGATTCAATTAATATTCCTTCTCTTAGTGCAGCCAGCAAAAGATTACTTGCTGATGCTATGATTAATAAAAGGCAGTTTGACGCGAGTCTTGCGCTCGCCAAGTCATTGCTAGATACGGCTAAGTATAACCTTGGTTTGAAAGATCAAATAGAAACGCAAAAATTAATTGTGAAAGCTCAGCAGCAGAAAGGTGATTTTAAAAATGCTTTTACCAGTTTGGAAATCTTGAAAACACTGGAAGATAGCCTTATTGGGACAGAGCGGCAGGAAAAAATAAACCAACTTCAAGTTCAATACGAAACCGAAAAGAAAGAGCAGCAAATTGCTATGCTTGACCTCCAAAATCAAGCCGCTACTAGCCTGATTCAACAAAAAAATAGAACCATTCTTCTAGGTGCTATTGGCTTAGTGCTAGTGAGTATCCTCTGTGCTATCCTGTATCGGCTTTTCAATAGTTACCGCCTTCAAAAGATACAACTTTCTAAGGCATTAGAAGAAAAAGAGTTTTTGGTGAAAGAAATCCACCATCGAGTGAAAAATAATTTGCAAGTCATTTCTAGTCTTTTGCAGTTGCAATCTCGATATATTGAAGAGCCAAATGCCCTAGCCGCTCTAAACGAAGGGGAAAGTCGCGTTCGCTCTATGGCAATTATTCATCATCATCTTTACACAGGCGATAACCTTAGCCAAGTAGATGTTCCCCAATATATCGAAAACTTGTGTGGTAATTTATATGCTTCTTACCATCATAAACAGCAACATATTAATATCCATCAAGCGATTGACCCAATAGCATTAGATGTTTCTGTTATGATTCCTTTAGGTCTGATTATCAATGAATTAATTACCAATGCTTTCAAATATGCTTTCGAGGGAAAAGAGAAAGGCAATATTTGGATAAGGATTAAAGAAACACAAGGAATGCTACAAGTCGCTGTAAAAGATGATGGAATTGGAATTAACACGACCACTAAAAAAGGTTTTGGTTCTCGATTGATTGAAACTTTCTTGCGAAAATTGGAAGCGACATCGGAAGTAATTATTGACCAAGGCACTACTATACGCATTGATATAGTCAATTATACCAAAGAGAATTTGGTGAAGAAAACTGCCTAACAAAATTTGAACGAATGAAATCTACAAATCCCCTAGAAGTAAACGACAGCCATAATGAAGTTCATTGGCTGATTTTGCAGCAAATTGATGCTTTGTCAAAAGAACTTGACTTGCTAGTAGAA
>DAITMC010000255.1:0-4934 GCA_036835365.1 Saprospiraceae bacterium | reverse complement strand
TGTGGGAAACTATGAATCATGCGCAAGGAGTAGGTTTGGCTGCACCTCAAATTGGCTTATCTATCCGACTATTCATCATAGATACCACTAAATTTCAGGAGGAAGAGGAGGAAGAATCAATCGCCGAACAAGGATTGAAGAAGGTATTTATCAATGCTGAAAAAATAGAGGAAGGAGGCGAGCGTTGGGCTTATGAGGAAGGCTGTTTGAGCATCCCCGATATTCGAGGCGACGTGGAGCGTCCTGCTCAAATTCGATTAAGGTATCAAGATGAACACTTTGTGCAACATGAAGAAATTTTCACAGGCATGAATGCGCGTGTCATTCAGCATGAGTACGATCACATTGATGGCATCTTGTTTTTGGACCACCTTAAACCATTGAAACGTAGGTTGATACAGCGAAAGTTGGAGAATATCAAGAAAGGTAAAGTGGATATTTCTTACAAAATGAAGTTCTTAGAGCTTAAACGACAGTAACGTATTCGTTGAGTTGTTTATTCGTTGCGATGTATTTATCACAGTTAAACGAATAAACAACTCAATAACCTAATAATTATTCCTCCGATTGTTTCAGAAATGGTATAGTTTGTATAGCTGATTGGCTGCGCAGAGTCAATACATGCCAACCTATTTGTAAGCGATCTACTGGAATTAACCAGTTGTTTATACCTTGTGAAGCCTCCAACTGTTGTTGCCATATTTTTCGACCAGTTACATCGAATATAGATAATTCTACTTCTTCTGTTTGTTCTGGCTGCTCATATCGTACATACATCTCATGTACCACTGGATTAGGTGATAGTTGAATACCAGCATTATGGTTAACATTAAGTGGTCTATTGTTTCTATTGCCTGGTGCGCAAATAAGTTGGACAAAGTTGTTGGAAATAGCAAAACAACCGTCAGAGATGCTTGCTCCAGCAAAATTCGTACCTGTACTCAATGTAACTTGTCCAGTGTAAGCCACGCCGTAAATACGGTAAAACCCAACAGACAAATGATTGAAATCAAAAACAGGGCTAGTTGAAAATCCAATGATAAGGTCTTGATTATTCGTGATGACAATAAGTGGTGCACCACCGAATATATCCTTCAGTTTGAATTTGATAGAATCTGGAATACCATCACCTACAAAGGCAATTGCATTTGTTTCATTGGTAGCAGTGGTAATTGCTTCAACTGTTGGTGGTGTTTTTACCACTTTTAAGAAATTTTCTGACAAATCGTAACATCCGGTGGCTAAAGTATTGTTATTCAGCAGTATATCGCCAACATTTATACTCAATGCTCCCGTAAAAGAAACGCCATAAATTCGGTATTCTCCTTCATCAAAACGATTAAAGTTTTGTAATCCACCATTTGGTATAGCAATAATTTTATTACTAGCATCAATGACTACGTAGCGATAGTTTTGGTTAGCCATAGAATTATTGCTTAACACTACAATATTTGACCTTAAATCGGTTGGGCAAGCATAAACAGTCAGTTCACCCATCGGTGTGGAAACTGTGCCACCATCCACAAGTGTTCGTTCAATAATAAGCTGATTTTCAGACAAATCAAAACATCCTCCTATGCTGGAGATACTACTTAGGCGTTCGCCAAGTGTAAATTCCAATGCCAATTGATGTGCAACACCTTGTATTTTAAGTACAGCTTGCTGGAAAGATGCTAAATTGATGCTTGAAGAAGTCGTGCTGCCTAAAATATTATTGTCCTTATCGAGTATAAAATAAGTGTACTGAGCAGCATCGCTACTGGTATTACTTAGTTCAAAAATAGGGGAATCACTGATTTCACCACATAAAGAAATATTGCCAGATTGGTCATTTACCTTAACCAACCCTGCCTTCATACGTGAAGGAGTAATGGTAATTGCATTCTCGGAAAGTGAAAAGCAACCTGTGGCAAGTGTTATTTCGGTAATGTTTTGTCCGACTGTAGCTGTAAATTCACCTGTGTAGGCTACCCCCCAAACTAGACTTGTGACGTTGCCTAAGCGCTCAAAATCTTGAATGTTTCCATTTAATATTCTAATAATGACGTTGTTGGTATCAGTAATGATAAATTTAAAATTAGCATCTACGCGCTCTAAGGGATAGAAGCCAATGAAATCAGTCAAACCATCGCCAATGCAGACCTGCACTTCCTTCATTTGCTGGAAAGTAAGAATGGGAATAGGTTTAGCTCTACTTAAATTCACGTCCACTGTATTCATGGAAAGCAGCGCACATTCATTGGATATTCGGTCAATAGTAATGTTTTGTCCAGGCGTAATAGTTAATTGACCCGTATAAGAAGCCCCCCAAATGCGTAATTCCCCCCCTTGATTCCCTGCAATTTTGATATTGCCATCTTGATAAATGTTGAGTACATTGCCTTCTACGTCGGTTAAAAAATAGGCATAATCTACTCCCATATTGCCTCCCGTATGAAATACTTCAATCAACTGCTCCGCTTCATCGTTTGTACAGATGTTGATGGTAGGTTGAAAATCGGTTGTAGCTACTAACGTAGCCACAGGAGTAGTCCTAACAATTTGTACTGCTTCGTCAGAAAGACTAAAACAACCCGTAGCTAGTGGCATATGGAAAATGTTCACGCCGAGAGTATCTTCTAATGTACCTGTATAGGACACCCCATAAACAAGATATTCACCTGCACTTAAAGTGTCTAGTTGGAATAAATTTTTAGTGTACCCTAAGATAATAGAATCTTTAGTGAGTATATACGCATAGTTTGTGCCAATGGCTTCTTGATGCTTGAAGGTAACTGTGCTGGTTGCCTCTGCGCAAGAATAAATGATGTTTTTATCTGCTTGACTAAATACTTTGCCTGCTTTAGGTTCTTGCCAGTTGATAGTCAAGAAGTTGCCAGAAAGTTCAAAGCAATCTGTGGAGACTACTGCCGAATCTGTTAGCGTATCGCCAACACTGATTAACAAAGGTTGCAGGTGCGCTACGCCACGTACTGTGAACGTTCCATACATTTCTTCGCTCAAAGCGACAAATTCATCTGTTCTTATACTTTGAATCACTTGATTTTCATCGAGCAATAGATAGCTATAATCAAACAAATTGCTTCGTGCAACTCGACTTCTTTCTATGCTCAAAGTATTGCTGCCAAGTTCACCAGGACAGCCGTAATAGTTGACTTCGCCACTTCTAAAAGCAATAAGACCACCATTGACTGGTACAGGCTGAATGGTGATAAAATTATCAGACACATCAAAACAGTTGCTTGAGATGGCAACTTGAGAGAGCGTATCGCCAATTTGTAGTTGTAAATCGCCAGTGTAAACTGCGGCATACACTCTGGATAGTTCGCTAGGAAGGGCTAAATCCCACTTTGGGTTTATGGCAATAAATTGAACAACTTGTTGATCTGTCGTTAAGATATAAACAATGTTGCTTGTGCTATCTGCTGTTGTTTCGATAGTAAATTGAGTAGTAGCACAAGTCTTGAATTGAGTGATACCACTATCGGTAGTAATGTTCCCTATTTCAACAGGGGTTTTCGTTAAAGTAATCACGTTGCTAGAAAGTGCAAAACAGCCATTGCCAAAAAGCTCATTGAAGTCGTCGCCTACGGATAGGTTAAACTCGTTAATATAAGCAATACCTAGAACACGATAAGTATCTGGAGATAAGGCATTCACATCTAAGCTATCTCCGTTGCTTAGCAAATCAAGAATCAATCCGTTTTGATGAATGAGTGCGTAGGCGTAATTATCAAGACTATCCGAATTAGTAAATTCAAGATAACGATTGGAAGCACAGGCTACTATGTTACCACTATCTGTATTTTTAGCTGCAATAGTGCTACCGTTAGGGCGCTGAAGGTTGAGTGCAATAGTGTTTTCTGAAAGTCCAGTACATTCAGTGGCTAAAGTTGTATTGAGCAGAGGTTTTCCAACAAGGTCTAGTAAATTTCCTCGATAAGCTAATCCTCGAATTTTATAGCTTCCCGCTGCTAAATGCTGAATGTTTAATAGCGTATCGGTAGCAACGCGCGTAATTCGATCGTTATCATCCATCAATAAATATGCGTACTGCGATGCGGTGGTGTTGAGATGGCTTAGTGCTACCGTTTGTGTGGTTGGATCATTCGGACAAAAAGTGAGTGCTTCTGCTTGACCATTTACTGCAATATGCCCACCCATAGGCGTAGAGATATTAATTTCAATAAAATTTTCAGAAACAGTGAAACAGCCACTGGCTAGTCTAGCGTTAGAAAGGTTGCGACCAACAGCAACGGTTGGTCTGCCTTCATAGGCGACCCCATACACGCGAAAAATTGTTCTTGGCGAACGCTCAAAATCAATAACTCCATTTGTCTTGAAATCAAGAATTAGATTGTTCTGATTGGTGAAAAGAAAAAAATAATTAACACTATCCAAGTTAGTTTGGAATGTAATGAAGTCGCTTTTACCATCACCAGGACAAGTGAATATAGGAGATGTTTCGTCAAATTGTGTAGCAATACGATGCGATTCTACACATTGCGCAACTAGGGTGGCGACAAAACATAGATAGCATAGTATTAGTGTAATCAGTTTGCGGGAAATGTGAACCATACTTACTAGACTTTAATGTTACGGGAAATTTATGTTAAAAAATAGTTTTCTCATCCATCTCTGGTTGACTTTTACTACGAATAAGTAGTCGTAAAGATTCAATTCTATTTGCTCTAGTTTAACATTTTCTATGCTAAAAAGAGTTAACTTACAGGAGTAGAAGTACTTAGGAAGGAGAAAAATACAAGTATAATGTTGATAACTTGCACGGCAAAGATAGATAAATTATTGAGGTAAACAATCTTGATTGATGCCTAAGATATATTTTTTTACTACGCCAATTTCTATTGCTGTTTCAGCACCTTTAAATCCTTGAATCATATTGTCTGTTAAGGAATTGGCTGCCAATTTTGTTA
>DAITMC010000254.1:0-4953 GCA_036835365.1 Saprospiraceae bacterium | reverse complement strand
CAGGAAAAACTAGGAAGCGTCAAGTGGTTATTGCAAGGCAACTTTCTATGTATTTGGCTAAAAAATTGACCGATAAATCACTAAAAGCGATTGGAGACCAGTTTGGAGGTAGAGACCATAGTACTGTTATTTATTCTTGTAGCACGGTACAAGATTTGATGGAAACAGATATAGTATTCAAAGATACCGTAGCGGAGCTAGAAAAGAAGGTGAAATTGAGTCTGAACGACAAATAAAAAAATAGATAAAAAATAGTTGACTAAAAGTTGAATATTTCAATTTAGGATTATACTTTTGCATTCCATTTTGGGATGATGAATAGCGAAAGAGCGATTCGGTGACGTGGGTGAGTGGCTGAAACCACCGGTTTGCTAAACCGACGTACCTTAACGGGTACCGCGAGTTCGAATCTCGCCGTCACCGCAAGGTTACAACGTTAGCAGTTTCAAAATTTGAAAATTGTACATAATATATTCGGGGTGTAGCGCAGTCCGGTTAGCGCACCTGGTTTGGGACCAGGGGGTCGCAGGTTCGAATCCTGCCACCCCGACCAGTTTTAAGATTCAAGTAATTAGCAAAAATGGCGAAACGATTCTAAATCGTTTCGCCATTTTTGTTTTAACAATCACTAAGCTCGCTTGACTTGATATCTTTATTGTCTAGTTCCCACAAGGGAGTGCTGTAGGATTGGTATCGCCTGATTTGTAACCTACGAAATTGGCGTTGTTGATAGATGCACTAACATTACTGTAATTTATGGTTTGTATTACTTCACCTTCCCAAGGGTTTACAGGATTGGGAAACTGAAAAGACGTTGGAAAAAACTGCCAGTTTTTATTTGGTAGATTAGAACTAATTTGTAATATAAGCTTTCTTAGTATCACCATATCTCTTACTGTAATTGAACCCGATTCATCTATATCAGTAGCAAACAGAATGAAAGGGTTGCCGATGAGTACTTCTCCCATAATGTGCTTTCCGATAAGAACTAGGTCGAATACAGAAATACCATTTAAGGGTGCATTATTTTTCTCAACGCTCAACTCATAACTGTTACCTATTTCGAGGTTAGAGAACTGATAATTGCCGTTGTTATCAGTAGTCTGTAGTTGGATAGTTCCAACAGAGTCTGTTAATGTTACCACAGCTTCACAAATTCCTGCGCCTTCTAAGTTAGAAACTTTACCAGATATGCTGATTTGAGCAAAGGTTTGAATTGTTGCAACTAGAAATAAAATTATAATTAGCTGATTCATAATGAATTATTTTTTGATTTTAAATTATTGAATTAAAATTTTTTGAATATGTTTACTGCTATTGGTAAAGACTTCTATGACATAAAATCCTTTAGGTAAGTGAGATATATTCAATTTGTTCTGCTGCTTAGATAGCACTACTTCACCAAAAAGATTACGAACAATAACTTTTTGTATGATGGTTTGGGGAGCTATGATTTCGATTAGAGAAGAAGTAGGATTAGGGTAAATATAGATACTTTTAGAGATGTAATCCGAAACGCTTTGCGGTATTTCGATTTTAGTTCTTGTCTTTTTAGTACTTACCGCGATGTGTTGTTCTGAACTACCAATAGCCCGAATTACTTGTATGATGAAAGCTACTACTTCGAACAACTAGATCGTTTTGCACTTATCAATAATCAAAGAGCGTATGATGAAAACCTACAAAACATGAGTAATAGCTTAGATGCCTATTTTTTATGCAATAAATTTAGAATAGCTTGTGAGATGGTCAGTCGTTCTGGGTTACTCAACGAGCAATACAAAGCTCATTTTATAGAATCTTGTTTGTTTGAATATGAAAGCAATCAGCATCGTTATATAACTTTTCCTGTTTTACAAATATACTATCAAACATATCAATTTTTGAAACAAAATACTACTGAGCACTATCAAATACTAGAACAATTATTAAAAGTAAATTCAACGCTTCTAAGTCGTTCGGAGTTAAAACATTTTTACACTTATTTGCTCAATTTTTGTGTTCGGCAAATTAATTTTGGACGAAGTGCCTATTATGAAAATATTTTGCAGATTTACCAGATTCTAGAAAAAGAAGGGTTATTACTTCAATATGGCTACTTGACGCAATGGAGTTTTATTAATGCAACTACAACTGGTATTCGATTGAAATCCTTTGAGTGGACGGAACGATTTATTCATCAATACAAATCTGCATTACTGCCAGAAGAGCGTCAAAATACAGTTGATTATCAACTAGCGACACTTTATTTTGCCAAAAGCGATTATGCAAAAACGTTACAAATACTCCAACAAGTCAAATTTACAGATATTTTTTATCAAGCTTCTGCCCGTGTTATCCAATTGAAAGTATTTTATGAATTAGAAGAAACGGAAGCTTTTTATTCATTGGTAAAAGCGATACAAAATTTATTACGACGCAAGCGTAATTTAAGTGAATATCACCGTTTATGTTATGTAAATTTTATTAAATTAACAAAATCGCTTTTCGATCTGAAATTAAAACCCAAATATCAAATTCAAAGGTATCATCTTAAAATTCATAGCCAGTTAAGTCAAACAGAACCACTCACCAATAAAGAATGGTTATGGGAAAAATACAACGAGTTAAAGTAAATGGCTCTTTGATAATTTTTGAAAAACCAAAATTGTCATGTTTCTGCGACCACGCTACGTTCAACGTTTACACCTGCCTTTCTGATGTGTGAACCCAAGATACTCGGTTTTTTTATTTTACCACTATGCTTTAAAAGCCTGAACAGCAATGCGATAGAGCCAAAAAGAAACCCCCAGTATAACCAACAATCCTATCCAGCTTCCTAAAGGTGCTTGAAGCAACGCAAAAATATCGGCGCGTTCATAGATGGCTACCGGAATGGCAAGAAGAATGCCAATCAACGCTTCGCCTGTTATCAATCCCGATGCAAAAAGCAGTCCTGTGCGTTCGCTTCTCTCCGTGGCAGCTTTGTGTTGAGCTTCAGAGTGAATAATTTGTTTTTGTTGGAATTGTTGAACAAAAAAGGCAACTAATCCACCCAACATAATGGCAGAATCGAGTTCAAAGGGCAAATATAATCCTACGGCAACCGCTAAAACAGGGATGCGAAAATCGCTTTTGCGTGCCTGCTGAATTTGATCAGCAACAATAATGAGTACGCCAATAGCTGCACCAATATAAATCATTGTCCAGGGCAAATCACCAGAGAATACCCCTTTTGCAACGCTTTCCATCAGCGTAGCTTGTGGAGCAGAAAGTGAATCAGGTCTTTCAGGAGTAGCTGGTCCGAAGCCATAAGCTGTATGAAGTAATTGTAACACCAATGGAATCGTAAATGCAGCCGAAACTACGCCAATCATTTGCATAATTTGTTGCTTGAATGGGGTTGCACCTAAAATGTATCCTGCTTTCAAATCTTGCATATTATCGCCGGCAATAGCAGCCGCACAGCAAACCACTGCGCCAATCAGAATAGCGGCGGCAGGTCCTTTTTCTGCTCCAGAGCCTAAAAGTGCCAGTAAAATAAGGGCGGAAGTAAGAATGGTGGCAATTGTAACGCCCGATATAGGATTGTTGGAGCTACCTACCAAGCCTGCCATATAGCCAGCAACAGCAGAAAAAAGAAATCCAGCAATCACCATTAAAATAGCCATCAATGCGGTAATAGGAATTTGTTCAATTTCGCGTAAGTAAATGATAAAAACAGGGACAATCATTACCCCAATAGCGATAATGACCCAAGACATCGGCGCATCTCGGTCTGTTCTTTCTATCTCACTTGAAGGCACTTTGGAACGAATGGCTTGGATGCCATTTTGGATAGCAAAACCGATGGATTGCCTTAAATTTAGTAAAGTCCATAAACCGCCAACTACCATCGCACCAACGCCTAAGTACCTAATTTGGGTGCTCCAAATGCGATAGCCTAAATCAATAGGATTAGCTTCAGTAGGTAATTCATTGATATTGAGGTAGATAGGAATAGCAATCCACCAACTAATTGCTCCACCAATGAAGACTAACATCGCCACACGAACGCCGACAATGTAGCCAACTGCAATCAAAGCGGGCGAAAGGTTGATAGCGGCAAAGGCATACACTCTACCTCCAGCCACAGTAGCCGCCGCAGCCACGCCTTCCCAAAGGCGAAAACCAGCTTCTACGAATTTAATAGCAGCACCTACCAAGGCACCCCAAAGAAGAAATTTAACTGCCTTTCCACCCTCTTGTCCAGATTTTAACACTTCGGAAGTAGCCACACCTTCTGGAAATTTTAGATTTTGTTGCACGATCAAGGCACGGCGAAGCGGTACGGTAAATAGGACGCCTAGCACACCGCCACAAAGCGCAATTAAAGCAGTTTCAAGATAATTGAAAGACGACCAGTAGCCCATCAAAATAAGGGCGGGAAAGGTGAAAATGACACCTGCCGCCAAAGATTCTCCCGCAGAAGCTGCTGTTTGGACAATATTATTTTCAAGAATATTGGAATTTTTGAATAGCCTTAAAATCGCCATAGAAAGTACTGCTGCGGGAATACTTGCCGAGACAGTTAGTCCTGCAAATAAGCCCAAATAGGCATTGGCAGCCGCCAAGACAATAGATAAGATAGCGCCAAGAATAAAGGCTTTGAGGGTGGTTTCTGGCAGTTTTTTATCTGAACTGATGTAGGGTTGGTGTTTATGTTCCATAAATGTGATAGCAGGATTTGTGTATTTTGTAGAATACTCAAGGATTAATTTATCTGATTTTTAAATATGTTTACTCATATTACATCTGCGAATCAATTCCTTTACAATGTAGTGGATTATCAGACTAAAAGTAGAAAATTGGCAATATTTTTTTGTCTCGGGTGTTTGTTAACAAAATATCTTGAGAATTTTTAGGCACAATACAAAAGATGACTAACTTGCTTTGTGCATAACAAAGTAAGCCATTTTTTCGTATCATTTATTA
>DAITMC010000253.1:0-4954 GCA_036835365.1 Saprospiraceae bacterium | reverse complement strand
GCAATACGATTTTTACGCCAACGTTCCATTGCGCGCACATACCCAACTCTTGAATGGTCATTTGAAAACCACCATCTCCAATGAAAGCGACTACTTGACGATGCGGTTGTGCTAATTTTGCACCAAAAGCAGCAGGCAGCCCATAGCCCATAGTACCTGCACCTCCCGAAGAAACCCATTGATTGGTGCTATTGTACTTGAAATAGCGCGCCGCAATCATTTGATGTTGCCCTACATCCGTAGCTACTACTGCTTGCCCATTGGTTTGATCAGATACTTCTTTCACCACCATTCCCATCTTAATTTGACCATCCGCAGAGGCAGTCGTATCTTTTTTGATAACTTTTTCGTATTCAATAGCATTACAAGCCCTAAACCCTTCTATCCACTCTGGATAGGTTTTTTCTTTGACTAACGGCAACAATAGTTGAAGCGCTTCTTTAGCATCTGCATTGATGGGTACGGTTGTTTTCACATTTTTGTTAATCTCGGAAGGGTCAATTTCGATATGAATTACTTTTGCTTGTTTGGCATATTTGCTCAAGTTACCTGTTACTCGATCATCAAAGCGCATGCCTATGGCAATCAATACATCACATTCATTTTGCTTGATATTAGCACCATAATTGCCGTGCATACCCAACATACCCATGTGTAGTGGGTGGTCGGACGGAATAGAAGATAGCCCATGAATGGTGCAACCTAATGGAATACCTGTTTTTTCTACGAATGCTTTGAATACTTCCTGTGCATGAGCAATTTGGATACCATGCCCTGCCAAAATGTAGGGTTTTTTAGCTTGATTAATCAATGCGGCAGCATCTCGAATCATTTCCATATTGGGCTTAGGCAGTGGGTGATAGCTACGAATGAAGGACATTTTCTTGTAGCTAAAGTCCATTTCCTCTATTTGTGCATTCTTGGTAATATCAATCACCACGGGACCTGGACGACCAGAGTTGGCGATATAGAAGGCTTTAGCGAACACTTCTGGAATTTCGTGCGCCGCTGTAATTTGATAACTCCACTTACTGACAGGCATTGTACAACCAATGACATCGGTTTCTTGGAAAGCATCTGTACCTAGCAAATGCTTGAACACCTGCCCGGTAATACATACCAAAGGCGTGGAATCCAAAATGGCATCGCCTAACCCTGTTAGTAGGTTTAAAGCACCGGGACCAGAAGTTGCCATACATACGCCTGTTTTGCGCGTTACGCGTGCGTAACCTTCAGCAGCATGAATAGCCCCTTGCTCATGGCGAGGCAAAATATGTTGAAGACGGTCTGTGTAATGGTACAGTGCATCGTAAACAGGCATGATAGCACCCCCTGGATATCCGAAGATGGTATTAACGCCTTCTTCTAGAAGACACATTAGTATTGCTTCTGCACCCGTTACTTTCTTCTTAGTAGGTACTATGATAGATGAACTGGCTTCTGATTCTGCGGTGTAATTCATAACAACCTTGATTAAATTATGTTAAAAATCATCCGTCACACAGCCTTCACTGGCAGAGGCAACGGTATGAGCATACTTCTTTAAAATTCCTGTTAAATCTTTGCGCACTGGTGCTTGCCAATTTGCTCTTCTTTGTTCTATTTCTTCCACTGAAACATTGACTTCTATGCGATTATGTATAGCATCAATAACAATTTCATCTCCGTTTTCGACTAAGGCAATAGTACCGCCTACTTGTGCCTCAGGCGTGATATGCCCTACTACGAAACCGTGGGTACCCCCCGAAAACCGACCGTCGGTAATCAAGGCAACGCTACTACCTAAACCAGCCCCCATAATGGCAGAAGTAGGTTTTAACATTTCTGGCATTCCTGGACCTCCTTTCGGTCCGATGTAGCGAATGACAATAACGTCGCCTTGCTCAATTTGGTTATTGCTAATGGCTTCAATAGCAGCAGGTTCACTGTCAAATACTTTGGCTTTGCCTTTGAATACTTCGCCTTCTTTTCCTGTAATTTTAGCTACTGCTCCTTGCTCCGCTAAGTTTCCGTACAGAATTTGAATATGTCCTGTTGGTTTTATCGGTTCAGTAAAAGCATGTACTACGCTTTGTCCTTCTTTTAAGGACGGTAAATTGTGTAGGTTTTCAGCTATTGTCTTGCCCGTTACGGTCATACAAGTACCATCTAAATAACCCTCTTCCAACATCATTTTCATGACCGCAGGTATGCCACCTACATCGTTCAAGTCCTCCATTACGTATTTGCCGCTTGGCTTCAAATCCGCTAGAAAAGGCGTAGTATCGCTTACTTTCTGAAAATCGTCAATCGTCAATCGAATATCAAATGCTTTGGCAATAGCGATTAAGTGCATCACGGCATTTGTTGAGCCACCCAACACTGTAATTAAACGGATAGCGTTATCAATGGAAGCACGAGTAACAATATCACGGGGGGTTAGGTTTTGTTCTAACAATACTCGTATAGTTTTACCCACATCATAGCCTTCCAAGCGTTTCGATTCGCTGGTTGCTGGGAATGAGGAGCTGTAAGGCAAGCTCATGCCCATTGCTTCAATAGCGGATGCCATAGTGTTAGCAGTGTACATTCCACCACAAGCCCCTGCACCTGGACAAGCATTGCGCACAATTGACTTAAAAGTTGCTTCGTCAATAGTACCTGCCACTTTTTGTCCAAAGGCTTCAAATGCTGAAACAATATCTAATTTTTTATCTTCATGGCAACCCGGTCGTATAGTGCCGCCATACATAATAAGCCCCGGACGATTCAAACGCCCCAATGCCATTAATGCGCCCGGCATATTTTTATCACAACCCACGACTGCTACTACGCCATCGTACCATTGCGCAGACACCACCGTCTCGATGGAATCAGCGATAATATCTCTCGATGGCAAGGAAAATCGCATTCCACTTGTACCCATCGAAATACCATCACTTACACCTATTGTATTGAAAATCAAACCTATCAATTCTTGTGCCTGTACACCTATTTTAATTTTTCGCGCCAAATCGTTGAGGTGCATATTGCATGGATTCCCTTCCCAGCCAGTACTGACAATGCCAATTTGCGGTTTTTTCAAGTCCTCATCAGTCAACCCAATAGCATGAAGCATGGCTTGTGCAGCGGGTTGCGTTTCGTCTAAGGTTACGTGCTTACTGTATGGATTGAGTTCTTTCATATCTGTTTGAATGTTCAAAAATGCTCTGCTATCGGTTATAAAGTTATCTGTTGAAAGCTGAAAAAAGCATGGCTTTAGTATAGTTTATGCTTTGTCAATCAAATATAGCGGAAAGAAAATGAGTTATAAATTCAATCTGTTGAACTTATACGAGGTGGAATAAGGCAGTTCATTTATCAAGTCGTTGATTAACAGTAATATAACAATTCAATTTCTACATCATTAACTAGCGAAAATTAGCTGGATAATTGAGAGCAAAATATTGTTCTTTATGATAAGTTACCTTGATTGGTAGTGTGGCGTCAAAAGATTAAAAAATATGAAAAATTTACTCCTAGTCCTTTTTTTGTCCCCATGAGCAAGGTATGTTTTTCATAAGTAACTTATGCCATTGACAGTTTTTCAGATAAATATTTTGGGCAACTTTACGTTGAAGACTTTACGAAGAAACAATAAGTCAAGAGGATGTTATGCCTTCGTTTCAATTTGTGAACAAAAAAAAGGATGCAAATTTTCATCAAAGAAAAAACACTAGGCTATGTATTTACTAATACTTCAAATAAAACAGAACTGATTCATTACGAGGACTTTTCTTATGTAAAAAAATGAATAACTGTTAGTCATTTTATAGTACGTGGTGTATTTGAACTACGACTTCATAACACCAAACCGCTCAATATTCACTGCTTCGTGGAGTGGAGTTTGCTGTACTAAAAATTGCGCCATTTGATGCGCAAAAAAAGGAGCAAGTGAGGCGCCTTTTGTACCTAAGCCATTGAAAATAGCCAGTTGAGGAAATTCAGGATGCACGCCTAAGAATGGGCGACGGTCTTTTACTGTTGGTCGAACCGCCGATTTATGTTCTACTATTTCAAAAGGAACGGCTAAGAAATCTTGTAACTTGTTCATCAAAAAAGTTTTTCCTTTTTCGGTGGGTAGTTCATGTTCAAAGTGGTTCTCCATCGTTGCACCAATCCAATATAAATCGTCTTTCCAAGGGGTAATGAATACTTTTCGTTTGATGAGTTTTTCAAAATGAATATTAGCGAGGCGCACGATGAGCACTTCTCCTTTAGCGCCGCCAAAAGGCAAGTAACTAAAATAGGGATTAAACTTACCTGCATATCCTTCGCAGAAAATAATTTTCTTCGCTTTAATATTTTGATATTCAACACCTTCTGCCAGAAATTCAATTTGCTCAATGTCAAAATTAGCTGTTTGGTAGTTGCCTTTTTCGACGAGGTAATGTCGGTAATGTTCTGTAAGCAGGGCAACATTGGCTTGCCCACCACCAGTTACTTCACCATAGCTAAAATCTGGGATAAGGTATTCTTTGTAGTTGCCTAAGTCCACATTGGTTAACATGTATTTTGCATACCCTTCTTCGTCGCTTTTGAGCCACCAATGGTCTTCTTCTAAGCGATTAAACAGGGTACGAATAATATTTTTTTGACTAAAAATAGTCACGCCAAGTTGTTGGCTTAAAGTAGCATAAGTTTGTGCAGCAAAGGGAATTAAGGTATCTACCATCCAACTTTTCACGTAACGCCTACCTGTGATGGGATTGACAATGCCCGCTGCCACACTTGAAGCAGCGTTTTCACTAATGGTATTGATAACGAATACTTTTTGTTGCTGTTGCTCCAAGAAATGAGTAAGCAGTGTGCCTGCTAGTCCTTGCCCAACAACAATGTAATCTACTATTTTCATTCCTTAAAGTTCTTTCAGCGCCTCGCGGTCTTTTTTACTCAATCCTTTCACTACCAAATCATAAGAATGGTCTATCATTTT
>DAITMC010000252.1:0-5027 GCA_036835365.1 Saprospiraceae bacterium | reverse complement strand
CTTGGTTGATTGGCAAAATGGCTGCAAATATTCAAATGGATGTTTACCCAATGTTTAATCGTGCTTTGAAAGTAGAAGTAGAGCGAAGATTTTCTCGTTAATCCATCTACTCAAAGTAAAAATATTAGATAAAAAGGTAGGGTGTTTACATCCTACCTTTTTATCCAAAACGTTTAGATTTGAAGAATTACTTTGTGAAAATATAGAATGAAAGACATCTTAAGAATAGAAAGTATTAGCATGTTTCATAGCCTGCTTCAAATGCCGCCCCCCAAGCATCCATTAATCAGCGTGGTTGACCTATCAAAGCTCAATGATATGGAACAGACTTCAGACTATTCAGGATTAAAAGTTGCCTCCTCTTTTTATGCTATTACGCTAAAACATCTTAAAATGGGTAGTTTGCAGTATGGTAGAAAACAATTAGATTTTCAAGAAGGTAGTTTGTTCTTTTCATTTCCCGACCAAGTTGGAGAACTGCAAAACCCTGTTTTTGAAGAATGCAGTTATAATTGGGGCTTGTTCTTTCATTCAGATTTAATACTTGGTACTCCTCTTGCTTCCAAAATAGTGGAATATAATTTTTTCAAATACTCGACAAATGAAGCATTGCATCTTTCTGAAAATGAAAAAAAAAGTCTCACAGAAATCATTAAAACCATTCAAACGGAACTCAATTTACCAATAGATAAGCATACAAAAAATGTATTTGTTTCTAGCATTGAGCTACTTTTAAACCACTGTAATCGTTATTACGACAGACAATTCATTACACGAGAAAATCAGAATAAAACTGTAGTAGGCGCTATAACCAATTTTCTTTCTTCCTATTTTACAGCCTCCGACCTCGAGGTAAAAGGACTGCCAACTGTTTTACAATGTGCAGAACAAGTAAATCTCTCACCAAACTATTTAAGTGACCTACTCCGCAAAGAAACAGGAAAAACCACCCAAGAACACATTCATTACTTCGTACTTGAAATTGCCAAAGACAGACTATTGGGAAGTGATAAATCCGTAAAAGAGATTGCCCATTCCTTGGGATTTGAATATTCACAGTATTTCAGTAGTTTGTTTAAGAAAAAAATGGGTGTAAGTCCGACAGAATTCCGAAATTTGAACTAATTTTTATGCAAATATTTTTCCAAAAAACTCCACTTATTTTAGAAAAATGTCTTTGAATTTATAGTTGTGCAACAGGCACAAGGGCTTAGCGATAGCGGTCGTTCAGTGGTTAATTGAAGTGTTGCGCTTCCAAGCAGTTGAACGAACTTGTTCAAGTGTTCTCGGACTACCTTGCCAGATGCCAAAAAGTTCTCGTGGATTTAATTTTTTATCGCCTTTGGTGATGGCAGGTTGGTGCTTAGGCGGAGCTCCATTTATATTTACATTTTTGATATTCAAAGATTTGAGCACCGTTAACAGTTACTCAACTTCTTGTATGCCAGATGTTTCGATCGCGATGATCATGTCAATGATTTTACTGTAAAGTACGGATATTTTGTTGAGATTTCAAACCTTCACTTGATATATCGCTAATTTTTGGTATGAAGCGGGGGACTCGAACCCCCAACCCTCTTATCCTAAAAAGAATAATAAATACTTTCTACTCTGACACTGGCTCCATTCTTCACACGAGGGTTGCTTTACGAATAGAATTTTTCAATTTTGTCATAACTTTTTTTTGTATTCATATAATCACAGCGAACGGTGGACGGACTTGCAAAGCGATCATTTTGGACAGCGGTACATTGTATGAGTAGTGGTAGATTGCGTGGTAGTTTTCTATCAAACCGTTACGAAGTTTGAGCAGGCTACAAACCTTGATATTGATATTTAGCATATCACCTGGCATTAATTATACAAAATGTTGTGTCTCGTTTTTTTAATTCTCAGCAATCGTTTTAATAATAATTTCAACTTCCTGATACTCTGTATTGTTGAAATAAATAGTTAATCCGTCCAAATACGCTGAACCCTGTTTTATATAATATTTTCCTGTTGAACTTAGTTCTGTGTTGTAAAACAAAACACCTTTTACATTACCGTTTAAACAAAATTCTTTCTTTGAATTTAAGATTACTTCATTGTTTTCTTTGTCTTTTGCAAAATGTCAAGTATTTTTTCAGATAAAATGCTGATTCGGTCTTTTTTTCCTTTTCCACCCTTAGTTAGGCGTATTTTTGTTTTACTTATTGCGTTTCCCACTCAGAAAGTGATGATTGTCAGGAAGAAAAAGAACGCCTGAGCTTTAGCTAGGGCAAACGCACCCAATTTTTAGGTTTAGCTATTTCAAATAAATATACTGTAAATTGTTAAAGCTCAATTTTTAATGTGTTTACCCTAGATTATCTGTTTAAATAATTGCAAGTTGAAAATTAATGCAATGTAGATGAATGAATACTACCCAAAAACAAAGCCATTCATTGCACTCAATAGTTTCCAAATGAGCCAGCCTGTTACAAAAAGAATGCCGCCCAATACAAAAAAAACAAGGAGTATCGCTCGCCATGCACTACCTTGATATTTGCCCTCTTGATAATGTGCCTTTAATAGTTTGAGGTTGCGCTGGTTGGATTTGTAGCCTAAATCAAAAAGATCGCCTGCGATAGGTATAACTCCTATTATGGTATCCAGCAAAATATTGCCCAACATTTTGGAAACAACGCGACCACTCACGCCATGTTTTGCCATGACGATGACTAGGAATCCTGAAAATCCAAAAGTGAGCAAGTCACCACCGTAGGGAATGAGCCCGACGATAAAATCTGCACCAAAACGCACGTTGGTAAACGGAATGCGGTACTTTGAGTCCATAAAGTCAGTAGCATAATCGAGCCATTTGAATTGAGGTGTAGGTTGCATAAATGAGCGATTGATTTTTCTTACAGTGCAATATATTTGATTTTTCTTTGACGTGTAAAATGCATTCGGTAACTTTCGACATTAACTTGATTTTTCAATGAAGTATTGGTTATTCCAAGCAAATCCTAAAGTATTCAGATTGAGAGAGGCATTAGCCTCAGAGGCGTTGTCTTCTTTTGCCGTCAAATCCCATCAACAAAACATTAGCGAAGGAGATAAAATCATCCTTTGGCAAACGGGCAAGAGGCAAGGCGTATATGCTTTGGCGAGGGCTATCTCAGCGGTAGATTTTTTTGACATTGTTCCTGCTGAGCGTCCTTTTTTTCAGGTAGTCCCTCCTAGAACCAAGCGGGTGCAACTAGAAATAGAGTATAACTTGTGGAACAAACCCATCACCAAAGAGCTTTTGCCCGATGGTAAGCCCTTTGAGCGTTTCTATGCCGGTTTGCCCAAAACAAATTATCAAGCCACACTAGAACAGTACGATGCTATTTTGCACCTTATTCAGCAGTTGGATATTGCGGAAGAGCCTTTTTTAGACTATGGCTATCAACCTATTTTGCAATTTCCACTCAATCAAATTCTATACGGACCGCCAGGAACTGGCAAAACCTATCAAGCGGTTAATCATGCGCTTGCTATCCTAGAAAATAGAACATTGGAAGAGTTAGCTTTGGAGGAGCGCGTTTCTTTACGCGAGCGATTCGACTATTACTTTAAGCGTGGTGCCATAGGCTTTGTCGCTTTTCATGCTGCGTTTAGTTATGAAGATTTTGTGGAGGGCATAAAACCTGAAATGCAAGATGGACAAATCATATTCAAAATACAAGATGGTATCTTCAAGCAAATGGTGCAACGAGCAGAAGAAGGTTGGGAGGATGGCAACCGCTACGTGCTTATCATTGACGAAATCAATAGGGGAAATATTGCCAGTATTTTTGGCGAATTGATTACGCTGTTAGAGGAGGACAAGCGCATGGAATCCAGAGAAGCATTGATGACTACCCTACCGTATTCTAAAGCTACGTTTTCTATACCTCCCAATTTGTTTATCATTGGCACAATGAACACCGCTGATAAAAGTGTAGTGAGCCTAGATATTGCTTTGCGTCGTCGGTTTACTTTTCGCGAAGTGCCTCCTCAACCTGCTTTGTTACATCATCAATCGGTGTTGGCAGGGGTGAATTTAACCGAGCTACTTTGTGCTTTAAATGCGCGCATCACACTACTTTTGGATGAAGACCACTGCATTGGTCATGCTTATTTTTATGATGTTTCTACTTTAGACGACCTTAGAGAATTGTTCGCTTATCGCATCATTCCGTTGTTGAGAGAGTATTTTCTGGATGACCTCGCTAAAGTGCAATGGATACTGGGCAATGAGTTTGTACAGGAAACCAATAGTTTAAAAACGTATTTGTTGCCGATGGCTATGGAAGCAAGCATAGAATGGTACGACAAAAAAAGCTATGCACTTGTACCTATGGAATTGTGGACAGAAAAAACATTCGTCCGATTGTATGACCCAAATTATAGCTAATGAACCTAGAAAAAGCACAATCCGCACTGCAACATTACTTCGGCTATACCTCGTTCCGCCCAATGCAACAGGAGGTGGTCAAATCGCTTTATCAGGGCAAAGATGTGTTATTGTTGATGCCAACTGGAGGAGGTAAATCCATTTGTTTTCAAATTCCTGCCATCACTATGGAAGGGGTAGGCATTGTCGTCTCACCACTTATTGCGCTCATGCAAGACCAAGTTAATAACTTGAAAAGCAATGGGGTAAGTGCAACTTTCCTCAATAGTACCCAAACGCCTACTGAACAAAGATTGGTCGAAGAAGGTATTTATGATGGGAAATATGACTTGGTGTATGTTTCGCCAGAAAAGGTAGTTTCCCAAGATTTTTCTGAACTACTGTCGAGAATAAAAGTTTGTCTTTTTGCTATTGACGAGGCACATTGCATTTCTTCTTGGGGGCATGATTTTCGACCAGAATACGCTCAATTAAAATTTTTAAAGCAGCATTATCCGCAAGTTCCCGTTATTGCTTGCACTGCCACAGCAGATCAAGTCACGAGAAGAGATATTATTGCACAACTTCAATTGCCGTCGCCCAATGTCTTTGTTGCTTCTTTTGACCGTCCAAACCTGCGTTT
>DAITMC010000251.1:0-5110 GCA_036835365.1 Saprospiraceae bacterium | reverse complement strand
TCTTTTCGCTGATGGCCTTGGGTGCCTTCGCTTCTGAGCCTGTTCTTGCAAAGGATGATGTACCTGCCAGGGCGAAAGCAATTTCTGAAACGAAAGAACTAGAAACAGTAGGTCCGGAGGCTTTGTACTGCAAGGTTGTTGGCGGCGGTGGCGGCATTGTTTGTGTATTAGACTTGCTTCCTAAAACACGCTGGGTCTTTAATTTGCATTATTCAAAGTCACCTTGAAGTTCCACAAACCAGCACATATTTCAACGACCTCATCGGCAAACGCCACACATCGGTTTCGAAAACGCTGCACCAGTATTTGATAACGTTTTAATCCCCCAATCGCATTTTCAATTAAGACACGCACCTTACTTACCGCTTGATTGTGCTTTTTTTCCTCTTCTGTTAAGCTTGGGTTAGGCCTCTTTTTTGACTTTCTTGGTTTTTTGTGAGGTTGGTGAATTTCTTTGTAGGCGTAGTCTTTAGCAAATCCTTGAAAGCCACTATCCAGCCACACTTGTAAATTCTTGAATAGGCCTTTTTCCGGACTGAGTTGCTCCTTCAAAATTCGATAATCATGTTGCCAACCGGCTTCTGTAGAGGAAATGAAAACGATATAGCGTGAAAAAGACGTTAATAAGAGATTCTTGTGCGTATGAAAGCCCTTTTTTCCGCTATAACAAGTCTTTTGACACTCTTGGCATTTGGGACGATTAACTCGGCGCTCGGTAGCATCTATCTAAAGTTGGTGCTCGTATTCGCCATCTTCAAAGCCTTTAAGAAGGCGCTCTACTTCGTCGGATTGCGCCAAACTGCGCGCCGGGAGCATTCCCTTTCCTTTGAGCGTATCGCGTAAATAAACCAGTATCTGGTGCAAGCGTTTGTAAGCTGCAGGCCCTTCAATACCGAAATTGAGGCCAAGCACATCAAAGCTAGGATAAGTTTTCAAGTAAAAAAGAGCAAAGAACAGTTCGGCGGCCAGGGAAGTTAAGCATCCTTAGGGCCCGGGTCTTTGTTGAGGAGAACGCTCGACAACGCGCTCAAAATGGACAAGCAGTTGCGTAAACTCGGCTTTGGTAAAGCCAGTGGTGGCCGTATATTGACGGTCAGTATGGACGTTTTCGAAGAGGCAGTACATCGGGCGAGATATAATTATTCCAATAATTTAGCAATTACGAAGAAGGTGCTATTATGTCTAAATTTAGGAATTTTGACCAAAAATCCATTTTAGATGGTGAAAAAACCGAATATGGCGGTGTAGCAGGATTGGCAAACAAAATAAAATTATGTAATATATCTATATTGAAAAATATTATCAGGAAACAAGTCTATTGTATTGCTGAGCTTTCTTATTTTTCGTAAGCATAAGGCTTTGGAAAAGGTATCTTAGTATGTTAGGCACACAAAATTACCAATTTTTCTAGTCCTGTACCTTCTTCATGCGCTTGCTACCCCATAGCTCACCTTACTAGACTCAACTGAATATCTCAGTATTCCATTTCAATGCCCGAAATTATCATTTGACCAACATATTGCTCAGAGCGGATAAGGCCGCACGTAACTTTGTGGCATCATCAAACTAAAAATGATAATGAAAAAAGGCGTTTGTTTTTCGGTTTTCTTAATTATGGCCAGTCTGTCTGGAACATATGGTCAAGGCTTACATTTCGGCATTAAAGGGGGCGCTAATTTCTCTGATTTTAGAGGAAGTAATGCAAGTTTGAAATCGGAAAGAATAACTAGCTATCACTTTGGGATATTTTTAGATCAGGAAATATCGCAAAGAGTCTCGATTCAGCCTGAGTTCCTCTACTCAACAGCAGGTGCAAAGGTATCAATTGCAGGCACTGTCGATGATTTCAGGAATAAACTTGGGTACATTTCCATACCGCTCTTAACCAGAGTCTATCTTATTCCAGGTCGGTTATCAATCGATTTAGGTCCTCAAATCTCCTTCTTATTAAATGAAAAGGAAAATGTAAACCTAGCGAAGTCAAACTCTTATGATTTTTCAATCTCAGGGGGTTTAACTTTACAAGTAGCTGGACCGATTTTCGTTCAGGCAAGGTATAATCATGGGCTTAGAGACGTTAAACCGAACACCGATATAACTAATAGGGTGCTCCAACTTTCGGCTGGATTAAGATTTTAAACCATTTAGCTTGGAATACAAGGGTTCGAAGTGAACCCTTGTATTTTAAATATAAAGAACGAAAAGAAGATATATTTCAAAAAATCCCCTTTGCGATAATAGATTTCATTGTCATGGGGGTCAACTAAATTGATGGGGGAAATACTCGATAAAGAAGATTATAAAAGAGCAAAAAAGATTTAAAATTATTTAATAAATATAACGTATATTTAATAAGCTTTAGCTTAAACATAAAAGTAAAGAATTAGTCAAAATTAAAGATCAGATCAACTAACTTAAAAGTCATAATGAAATCATTCTATGATGACGTTGCTAAAGTGAAGACAAGAAAAATGGGTTTGATCTTGTTTACATTTTTTGGCATATACTTAATAAGCTTCACTATTTATCCAGTATCTGGACTGAATAAGTATTTACAATTGTCTACAATTCATATCATATTTGATATAATCGCTACTCTCATATTAGCCATTCTAATCGTCGAACTACACCTTATAATTGACAGAAAACTGAATCGTGTGCTTCCATGGAATCGCTATGTCATGAGAAGATGGATTTTACAAACGCTCGTTCAAATCATTCTCTTTATTATACTAATCGTTATTTACTTTATATTGACTTTTCTAATTATTAAAACTTTTAATCTTAGCTACGATCAAAATTATCAATCAGAAAAAAATGACCTCGTAAATTTTGTCTCTTTGATAATATTGCTGGTCATCATTGTTGGTATGTTAAATACGGTGGCATTTTTATCGTCCAGTTGGAAAGAACAAATCATTACAACAGCAGAATATAAAACGAAAGTAGCTGAAAGTAAACACTTGGTAGCACAAACGGAACTGAAAGCCCTGCGATTGCAGCTAGATTCACATTTTGTTTTTAATAATCTTAGCGTACTTTCAGAATTAATTTTAAGGGATCAACACCTAGGATTCGAATACAGTGAAAATTTTTCGAAAGTGTATAGGTATCTATTGATAAATTCAAAAAAAACACTTATTACGCTAGGAGGCGAAATGAATTTTTTACATTCATATTTATTTCTTTTGAAAAGCAGAATGGGTAAAGGTGTTGAATTTTTCATCGAGATTGACAACAACCAAATGGATTTGAGGCTCCCCCCTATTACCTTACAACTATTAGTCGAAAATGCTATTAAGCACAATAAACTGGATAGGAACGATCCCCTTAAAATCAAAATATTTTCATCTCAAAGCGATGAAATTACCATCGAAAATCCCGTCAAGCCTTTGCTCAAAATCCCTAACTCATCTGGATTAGGGTTAACTAATATAATAAGTAGGTACAGCCTATTATCGGACAGAATACCGCAAATTACGCAAGAGAACGGCAAATTCATCGTTAAAATCCCATTATTAAAATGAGCTCAGTCAAAAGGATCGTGATAATTGAAGATGAAGAAGCGAATTCGGATCGCTTGCAGCGAATGATCCTTAACCTCAGGAACAATTATAAAATTTTAGCAGTAATATCTAGTATAGAAAAATCTGTCGATTGGCTCTTGTCTAATGATAGTCCAGACTTAATTTTTATGGATATTCGATTACTAGATGGTAATAGCTTTGAGATTTTTAATCAAGTTGAATTAGTTTGCCCAGTAATATTTACAACTGCATATGATGAGTTTGCCATCAAGGCATTCAAGTTTAATAGCATTGACTATTTACTGAAGCCGATTCAAAAGGATGAATTAGAATTTGCAATCAAAAAATTTGAAGTGCTAGAAAGTTCAAACAGCGTAAGAACGCTATCGCTAACAAAACTATTAGCTATATTCGACAAAAAGGAGTTTCGAACAAGGTTCTTAGTTTCATACAAAGATGGCTTTAAACGTATTAATGTTGAATCTATCGCATTTTTTTATTCGGAATTTGGATCTACTTACGCCTTACTATTTGATGGCAAAAAAATTCCTATTGATCATACGTTAGAATCTCTAGAAGAACAGTTAGATCAAAAAACATTCTTTAGGGCAAATAGACAATATATTATTAACATTAACTCGATTATTCAAGTTCACAATTATTTTAATTCAAAATTAAAAGTAGAACTAAGTCAATTAAAAGACGGGATTATCATCAGTAGACTCAAGGCTACTTCATTTAAAGAATGGCTGGATTACTAAGGTGTTTGGGTACACTTTATAGTCATCTTTTGACATATCACCTGTCACTTTTATCATCTTATCTACAAATTTGGCGCCTCACGCTATTTGTCAGTTTATATTTGACTAAATCTAACCAACACACGATAATGAAGAAAATAGTATTGTTGCTGCTACTTGGTTTTCTCTTCTGCAACACCTCCTACGCACAGAAGTATTTCGGAAAAAGCTATCCGCAAACGCAAAGCGTTGACGCTTACTTCGACGAATCAAATATCAAAAATGATTATCATGTCATGGGACTCGCCGAACTTGACCAAGGCTTTCGCTCGCTAGAAAAATGTCAAGAAAAGCTAATAAGTTTAGCTAAGAAAAAAGGAGCAGACGGAATTATTTTTTTCATTGAGAAGGAAGTATATGGTACTTCCACTTCAGGTGGAGCAACTTTAAATGAGAAAAAGAAAAATAAAACTACAGCGTCTGCGAATAGCTCAACTGTTGAGTTGACTAAAAAAACGATCACTGCCAAATTAATTAAATACGATTAGAACTCGTATTTAGCACTTCTTAGCCTCTACAAAAGTAGAGCTTTTAGGTCCAAAATTTTGTTAGTTGTTATTTATGGATTCCCCATTATTTTGCGTGGAATGCCAGGTTCAGTCCGCCTAAATGGAAGTAAATCATGGTCATATAATTCGTAGAATTGGTGTATCCCTTGGCTACCCTTTTGATCTCCTGAATCTAGAAGTTAACCCGCTCGGCACACGTCTCCGCCAAGGCCTTGCTCATTTCCTGTCATGTTGCGCTGCTACTGGCCTTGGCCGTGTCTTACTTCGGCAAATC
>DAITMC010000250.1:0-5131 GCA_036835365.1 Saprospiraceae bacterium | reverse complement strand
GTTATTTTTAATAGTGCATCGGTGGCATTGAATTTTCAGAAACCATTTTTGACAAATGCAGTATTCCACACTATTGGTGGCGATTTGTTTGATTTTGTGGAAGTAGCAAAAGTGGTAAGCACACAAGAGATTAAAGTGCAAGGGGTTACAGTAACTGTTTCGCCTAATCCATTTAGCGATAAAACAACTTTTGCCATAGAAGGCTGGGCAGGCAGGCAACCTAAGTTGTTACTTTATGACTTGCAAGGTAAATTGCTACAAGAAGCACTATTTAACAATGCTCAATTGGAATTGTACAAAAATCAGCTTTCTAGCGGAATATACTTTTATCACATTGAAGCGGATGGAAAATCCCTAGATGCTGGTAAGATTATTGTAGATCGAATAGACTAAAACTACAATAGATACAGTAAATCTTTGTGATTTACTGTATCTTCTCTTCTTTCTTAAGCAAACCGATTACCAAAGCGAACTTCCAAATCTTGTGTTAATTGCTTGATTTCTTGCTCTCTTGATTTCGGGAAAATTAGTAATACATCTTCCTCATCTACAATAATATAATCATCTAAACCCTTGATAATCACTAATTTTTCTTTTGATGTTCTCACCAAAGTATTGCTAGTTTCTGATAGTATGCACTGTCCACCTTGTGTCAAATTATGGAGCGCATCTTTTTCACATTCGGCATGTAAGGAAGCCCAAGTGCCTAAATCAGACCAGCCAATATCCGAAGGTAAAGTATAAATGTTATCCGCATGCTCCATAATCGCATAATCCACTGAAATATTAGGTGTGGTAGGATAGTGCTGGTCAATAAATGCCTGTTCCTCATCTGTGTTGTAGCAGCTATGACCTTCACCTAAAATTTGGTGAATTTCAGGTGCGTATTGCTCAAAAGCGTTCAGAATAGATTTGGCTTTCCAGATAAAAATACCTGCATTCCAAAGATAATCGCCAGCAGCAAGATAGCTTTCAGCAGTGGCTCGATTAGGTTTTTCTCTAAAGGCATTCACTTTAAAAACACCCTCCGTTGGTTGAACATCCAAACGGTAATTGATGTAGCCGTAACCTGTATCTGGTCGAGTAGGCGTAATGCCAAGTGTCAGCAATACCTCTTCTTGCGCACTAAATGCTAATGCTTTTTTGAGTTGTTCTAAAAAAGCAACTTCTTTTAAAATTACATGGTCAGAGGGAGCAATAATTAAATTTGCTTCAGGGTTTAGAGCAAATAATTTGAATGCAGTGTATGCCACACAAGGTGCAGTATTGTTGCGCGAAGGTTCACAAAGAATTTGATTGGGCGTTAAGTCAGGCAGATGTTCTTGTACTAAATTGGCATACATCTGATTGGTTACAATAAAAATATGCTCTTTTGGTACAAGCTGCAAAAAACGATCATACGTCATTTGCAAAAGCGAACGCCCTGTCCCCATGATGTCAAGGAATTGCTTAGGCTTACTGGTTCGGCTTGCGGGCCAAAATCGGCTTCCGATTCCTCCTGCCATGATGGCTACATAGTTGTTGTTCATATTTTGTTGTTTTTATGGTAAATCAATTCGCAACGTTAGCTTTATAAATCCGCTCAATAATATCCACTACTTTCATGCCTTCTAATGCGTTTGTACTAGGAGCTTTATACCCATTGATGACCTCAATTACATTTTGAATCACCATATGATGGTTGGCTGCCGAACCTTGATAAGTTCCATACTGATTAGCAGGATTAGTAGAGGCAAGCACTGGCATTTCATAGTTTTGAATGTGGCAGTATGCGACTTTATCCATGTACTGTCCGCCTATTTTTACTGTTCCTCGGCTACCGATTATTGTTATACTACTTTCAAAATTAGTATCCCAGCAAGCAGTGGTAAAGGTTAATACACCTAAGCCACCATTTACAAACTCAAATTGTACCACGCCAGTATCTTCAAATTCAGTAGAAGTAATGTGATTGTAATTTTTAGTCCGTGTCTGAATATTGGTAATATCGCCGAAAACCCAATACATAATATCCAAAAAATGAGCGAACTGAGTGAATAAAACACCACCATCCAATGCTCTTGTTCCTTTCCAAGAAAAAGAATTAGCAGATGCTTGATAGTATCGCTCGTCTCTATTCCAATAACAGTTAATCTCTACCATATAAATGTCGCCTAACATTCTAGCATTTATCAATGATTTGAGCCATATGGAAGGTGGGGAGTAGCGATTTTGCATGACACAAAATACATGCCTCGACACATTGAGGGCTTTGAAAATAATTTCCTCACACGAAGTCCTTGTCAATGCCATTGGTTTTTCAATAACGACATGCTTTCGGGCATCCAATACTTGAATAGCTTGCTCGGCATGAAGTCCATTTGGCGTACAAATATTAACTACATCCATGGCTATATTTGCAGTCAACATATCTTCTAAAGTATTGAAAACGGCGATATTTTCAATTTCTACTGGCAAAATATCACATACCGCAACAAGTTCGGCATTAGAATTTTGCAGAATCATCTCAGCGTGTCGCTTTCCAATTCTGCCATATCCTACAATCGCAAATTTTATCTTAGGCTCATTCACTGTTGCTGAGTTGACATCATTAATTTTCCTTTATGACCTGATTAGGCTGCAATAATCTATATTTTTCTTGACTTCCTGAACAAATAGCTAAGCATTTTTCATCAAACAGCAAGCGATAGCCTTGTTCGCTCATCCAACCTATTTGTCGTGCAGGATTGCCTACCACCAACGCATAATCAGGTACATTTTTTGTCACGACAGCCCCTGCGCCAATAAAAGCATATTTACCTATCCGAACCCCACAAACAATAGTAGCATTTGCACCAACCGTAGCACCTTGCTCCACATAGGTCATTTGATATTCCCCTTTACGTACAACATGACTTCTTGGATTCGCTACATTAGTAAAAACCATAGAAGGACCCAGAAAAACGTCGTCTTCACAAATTACTCCTTCGTAAATAGAGACATTGTTCTGCACCTTCACATTGTTGCCTAAAACGACGTGATGAGCAATAAATACGTTTTGACCTAAATTACAGTTATCACCTATCTTTGCGTGGGACATAATATGAGTGAAGTGCCAAATTTTAGTACCTTCTCCTATCTTTGCTCCCGCATCAACAATTGCACTTGAATGAACAAAATAATTCGACATATTTACTGTATTTCACCCATAAAAAAAATTTAACATTTGATGAGTATTTTACTTTATTTTATCCTTGTTGGTTTTGTTTTAAGTACACTCATTCAGTTGTTTTATTGGCTCTTTGTGTTCTCAAAACTCGCTCGTTATCAATATATTAAGAATAAAAATGAAGAAAAAAAGCCTGTTTCTGTCGTTATTTGTGCTAAAAATGAAGCACAAAATTTAAAGAAAAATTTGCCTTTTATTCTCACGCAAAACTACGCTTTTTACGAAGTAATTGTGGTAGATGATAATTCTTCCGATGAAACTTTTGAAGTTCTTTTGGAATTTCAAAAAAACTTTTCGATATTGCATCCCATTAGGAGAAATGCCGAACCAGCGGGTAAAATCGGTAAAAAAGCAGCACTTGCGATAGGCATAGCGGCTGCAAGGTATGAAATACTCCTTTTGACAGATGCAGATTGCCAGCCCAACAGTCCTGAATGGATTGACACGATGCAGAGGCATATTAATAGTGGCATAGCAGTAGGTTTAGGGTATTCCCCTTACTTTCAGCATAAAGGTGTTTTAAACGCTTTTATTCGATATGAAACCGTACAAACTGCTATACAGTATTTATCGTTTGCGCTGTGGGGTCATCCTTACATGGGCGTTGGTCGAAATTTAATTTATAGAAAATCACTCTATCTTAGTGTAGAGGGTTTTAAATCCCATGAGCATATTGCTTCAGGTGATGACGATCTCTTCATCAACGCAATAGCTCATCTTGACAACAGTACAATTATTGTAGAAAAAAATGCTTTTGTTTTTTCAGCACCGAAGATGACTTTAAAAAGTTTTATTCGTCAAAAATCAAGGCATTTGACCACTAGTACGTCGTACAAATTAAAACACCAAGTGCTATTAGGTTTGCTGTCAAGCAGCCATATCGCACACTATTTTCTGGGGACATTCACACTATTTTGGGTTAGTTATCCCTTAGCCATAGGGGGATACATTGCTCGGATGGGTATTATTTTGCTAGTAAGTCGTTCCATCTATCGAAAGCTAGATGAAAAAGGATTGTTTCTGCTAATACCAATGCTCGATGCGATGATGGTCATGTATTATGTCTTTCTAGCACCAGTATTAATTTGGGGCACCAGAAACCGATGGTGAATTAAATTTGAACATATAATAAAAACCCGTGAACATGTCAGTTTCTACAACACTCTCTACAAAAGCTCAAGACGATTACAACTTGGTGCAATGCGCTATTGCAGGCGACCAAAGAGCTTACACAGAATTAATGGATCGCTACCGAAATTCGGTTTTCCACACCATGTTAAAAATGGTGAACAATCAAGAAGATGCCAATGATTTGACTATCGAAGCCTTTGGCAAAGCCTTTCGTAAGCTTTCCAGCTACGCTCCGCACTATGCTTTTAGCACTTGGCTTTTCAGAATCGCAATTAACAACGGTATAGATTATATCCGTAAGAAAAGATTGCATTTTATGTCTATTGATGATACCATTGAGCCAGATAGCAGCCAAGACTACTCTGCAAGTATTCGTTCCAACGCACTTAACCCAGAAGAGCAGTACATCAATGAGCAAAAAGTGCAAATGATGCGTGCTGTATTGGGTAAATTGAACGAAAAGTATCGTTTAATGATTGAATTGCGCTATTTTGAGGAATTGAGCTACGATGAAATTGCTCAAGAATTGGACATTCCATTAGGAACAGTGAAAGCGCAACTTTTCCGTGCTAAAGAGATGCTCTATGAGCTAATTCAGCAACCAGGAGCAAGTGCTTATTTAGAAAACACAAAACGCAAGGCAAAAACTAGAACTGCAGATACTTCCGTAAGTAGAGCAGCAGCTTTTGCAGCATAAAAGAGTAATTATTCTAGTGCTAATTATTTTTACAAATTGAAACATCGGAATGCTGCTTGCCTGAAATAAAAATTTCAGGTCAAGCGGTTTCCAAT
>DAITMC010000249.1:0-5135 GCA_036835365.1 Saprospiraceae bacterium | reverse complement strand
TGGCCAGCGAAAAGCTCCGCCAAAACCTCAACTATGAGCGCTTGGCACTGCGGGCGGGTTTTAGTTTTTAGAGAAAAGAGCTTTTATAGGCAAAAAATAACGCCTTCGCTTGGAGCGAAGGCGTTATTTTTTGGTATCAATCTATAAACCACGAAACGACTACGCCATTCGTTGATTTGGTTAAGAAATTCGTGTCCCAATCCCACATCTTTGTGTCATTAATTTAACTAAAAAATTAAAAGATGATGGACACAAAAAAAGTATGGCTTATCACCGGAGCCTCAAAGGGATTGGGGCACACATTGGTGAAAAAACTCTTGGCCAATGATTATTGTGTTGCGGCTACTTCGCGCAACATCCAAGCATTAGTCAGAGAAATTGGGAATGCGTCAGACTCCTTTCTTCCGCTGGAAATGGAGCTGACCAACAACGAAAGTGTAAAAGCTGCTATTGAAGATTGCATCAATCATTTCGGGCAAATTGATGTGATAGTAAATAATGCAGGGTATGCTTTGATAGGTACTTTGGAGGAACTGTCTGACCAAGAGGTAAAGAAAAACTTTGAAGTAAATGTGTTTGGCTCTCTGAATGTCATTCGCCACGTAGCGCCGCATTTGCGTAAACAACAATCAGGGCATATCTTCAATATCTCCTCTATTGGCGGGTACATTGGCAGTTTTCCGGGTTTTGGAATTTACTGTGCCACAAAGTTTGCGGTAGCCGGGCTTACTGAAGCGCTTGCCGAAGAGATAAAAGCATTTAATGTACATACTACGGTGGTGTACCCCGGCTATTTCAGAACAAATTTCTTATCGGAAGGCTCAGTACAAACAGCTGCCAATCCAATTGCAGACTACAAAACTGCGCGGGAGATGGAACAGGCACATTTGAAGGAAATAAACGGCAAGCAACCCAATGACCCGGAAAAAGCGGCAGATGTGCTGATGGCATTGAGCAAGCAAACACAGCCACCTGTGCACTTTTTTATGGGGAAAGATGCGTACCACTATGCAAAACAGAAAATAGCGCTTATCCAAGAAATCATGGCGAAACATGAGGTATTAGCCACCTCAACAGATATTTCTAACGATTAAATCTCAAGACGATGAACCTATTGCTAAGGAGGGTTTTCTGACGGCTTTAGCGCCTGAGTCACGGAAGAGTTACTTATTTGAAACCCCCTCAAAATTGCTTTAGGAAATACAAACACTGAAAATCCTTGAAAATGAAGAAAATAAGATTGAGTGAATTTAAAAAAATAAATATTTTTATAAACCCATCAAATATCATGAAAGTAAGCATAGAAGAAACAAAGGAATATATTGGGATGTGGGTAACCAAAGACGGCTATATACGCCATGAACTCTTACCCAATAACCGCTATGATGAGGCACGGGGCAGGCGGAAGAGTGCTTACCAAGGCACTTATAAAATCTCCGGAAACCATATTGATTATAAAGACGATACGGGCTTTACTGCAGACGGAGAGTTCAAAGATGGCATCCTTTACCACGCAGGGATGGTTTTGTACAAAGAAAAATAATCAAGTAAATTAGTTGTTATGGCAAATACATTTCGTTTTAATTCCTTGTCCGAGTTTCATGCATTTTGCAAGCTCCCCCAACCTGAACACCCCTTGATTAGCTTGATTGATTACAGCAAGGTGGCTTATCCTGTGAATGACAGCGAACTGAAATGGATTCAGAATTTTTATTCTATTGGGCTCAAGCGGAATGTAAATGCCAAATTCAATTATGGGCAGCAGCAGTACGATTTCGATTCAGGGGTCTTGACTTTTGTCTCTCCGCTGCAATTTTTAAAAATTGAGATTAATCAAAAAGTAGAAGTAGCCCCAACGGGCTGGCTGCTATTGATTCACCCTGATTTTTTGTGGGACACCAATTTGGCAAAAAAAATAAAATCTTATGATTTTTTCCAGTATGCTGTCAATGAAGCACTTTTTCTCTCGGATAAGGAAGAAAAAGTGATTGTTGATATTCTCCTAAAGATCGCACAAGAATATCAATCCAATATTGATAAATTCAGCCAAGAACTTATCATAGCACAGATAGAACTGTTGCTTATTTATGCAGAGCGGTTTTATGAACGTCAGTTTATCACCCGAAAAAAATCTAACCACGAAATATTGCTTCGTTTCGAGCAAGTGCTTTCTCACTGTTTTGAAAGCGGTAAGTTACTGGAAGACGGCATCCCAACGGTAACAGCCATTGCCGAACAACTCCATATTTCCCCCAATTATTTGGGAAGCCTGCTGCGGATTCATACCGGGCAAAGCACCAAGCAGCATATACAGAGCAAAATGATAGATTATGCCAAAGAATGTTTGAGCACCACAAGCATGTCCATCAGTGAGATTGCTTATGAGTTGGGTTTTGAACACCCCCAATCCTTCAGCAAATTATTCAAGCAAAAAACCCATCAAACACCTTTGGAGTTTAGGGCTTCTTTTAATTGAAAATCGTGGCTCAATAGTGGTCTGTGTACCACAAACCACGGGATGGAAGCCAAACAAAGCAGTCTATAATTCGACATTGATTTGATAATTTGAAAAAAATAATTATCTTTGACATCAGTAACGTAAAGCAATAGTATGATTATTTCATTTGGTTCAAAAGATACTGAAAAGATATGGAATGGAGAACGTGTCAAAAAGATACCGATTGAAATACAGCAAATTGGGCGAAGAAAATTAAGGATGATAAACAACTCTCAAAACTGGACAGATTTGAGAATACCTCCATCCAACAGATTGGAGAAGTTGCACGGTTCCGATTTTTGTAGTATCAGGATAAATGACCAATGGAGAATTGTATTTCGGTGGATTGACAATAATGCGCACGATGTAGAGATCATGGATTATCATTAAAAAGGAGGATTAAAATGGATAAATTAGCAAACATTCACCCGGGAGATATTTTAATTGAGGAGTTTTTACGTCCGCTTGGGATTTCTGCCTACAGGCTATCAAAAGATACGGATATTCCTCAAACTCGAATTTCACAGATCATTAAAGGTAAACGGAGGATTACTGCCGATACAGCCCTGCGATTTGGTTCATATTTCGGCAATTCAGCAAAGTTTTGGCTTGGATTACAGGATGATTATGACATTGAAGAAGAAAAAAAGGGCAAAGAAGTCTTGTTGAATAAAATAAAGGAAAACGCACCACAACACACCGTATAAAATATTGGAGTTTTGGTGTTTATTAGCATATAGCGACACCGAACACAAACGCTTCGGTATCGGGTGGAAAAGTGTCTGAGATGGAAGGAAGTTTTTTTATAAAAGCAGCTTTCGGGAGCTTGCAGATGTGAAAAAAGATGTGTATTATTGTTCAGAAAAGGTGAAAATAAAGGAAGGGTTTGTTTGGGGGAAGGGAGGGGTTATAGATCGTTATGTTAAGAAAATACCTTAATAACAACACTTTTAAAACGAAAAAAGCAAATGACACAAAAAAACAAATTGTACTACGGGGATAATTTAGAAGTTTTACAAAAGCACGTCAAAGACGAAACAGTAGATTTATGTTATATTGACCCACCGTTTAACTCAAAACGGAATTATAACCAAATTTATAACAATGTTGGTAAAGAAGATGTAGCACAAGCACAGGCTTTTGTGGATACGTGGACTTGGAACAGCATTGCAAACGAGGGCTATGACGAAATTACAAGCAATAAGAACGGAGTTTTCACCAAACAAAGTATAAGTCTCATCTTAGGACTTGAAAAAGTTTTAGGTAGAGGTAGTTTACTATCCTATTTGGTGAGTATGACACAACGTATAGCTGAAATTTATCGAGTGTTAAAACCAACAGGTTCGTTTTATTTTCATTGCGACCCAACAGCAAGCCATTATTTAAAATTGGTTTTAGACGCAATATTTTGTTCACAAGGTGGTGATTTTCAAAATGAAATCATTTGGTGTTATGGTTCAGGAGGTGCCAGTAAGACACATTTCTCGAAGAAACATGATGTGATTTTTTTCTATACTAAGTCAAGTACTTATACATTTAATGTTGATGAAGTTAGAGAAGAATATTCATCACCTCATAAGTCAATGACACCTAAAGTTATCGGTGATAAGTCTTATACCAAAATGAATCCATTAGGTAGAATTCCATTTGATTGGTGGCAAATTCCTATTTTAACGAATAGTGCAAAAGAGCGGCTAGGCTATCCTACACAAAAGCCAGAAGCCTTATTGGAAAAAATAATCAAAGCAAGTTCCAACGAGGGAGATGTAATTTTAGACTGTTATTGTGGTTGTGGAACAACCATTGCTGTTGCTCAAAAGCTCAATCGAAATTGGATAGGCATAGATATAACGTATCAATCTATTTCATTGATAATGAAAAGATTAGAAGACAGCTTTAGGAAAGCTATTTTAGAAAATGTAACGCTGTCAGGTATTCCTGAAGACTTTGAAAGTGCGGTAGCATTGGCAAATAAACAAGACGACAGATTACGTAAAGAATTTGAAAAGTGGGTAGTTTTAACCTATTCCAATAATAGGGCAATGATTAATGACAAAAAAGGCGGAGATGGCGGCATAGATGGGACAGCATTCATAGTAGATTATAATGACAAAGAAGAACAAGTTCTTGAACAAGCTATTTTTTCTGTAAAGTCCAATAAAACCCTATCTCCGACAGTCATTCGTGATTTATACGGGACAGTAGAGCGAGAAAAAGCAGTAATGGGGTTTTTTCTGACATTATACCCAATGCCGAACTTGGTAAAGGAAGCCGAAAAGTATGGAAACTACCAAAATAAAATGTTTGGGCATACCTACCCAAAAATAACTGTTATTAGTGTTCAGGATATTTTAGATGGTCAAAGAATGTATTTACCAACAAGTTTAGAAGTTCTGAAAAAAGCGGAACGCAAAGCACAAAAGAACCTAAATAAAGGACTTTTTGATGGCTAGCGCCCACCCTGTGGTCTGAGGCACACAGACCACTTATTAAAAACGTTCTTTGAAGTGGCTGATAAAGCCAAAATCATCCTGACCAAGCTCATAAAACTTTGCCGAAGACCAATAATACTCTTCGGGAGAACCCCTCTGGTCGTAAAGATTAGCGAAGCGTCCTACGACCCACTATTTTGCAAGCG
>DAITMC010000248.1:0-5147 GCA_036835365.1 Saprospiraceae bacterium | reverse complement strand
CTATTGCTACAATTGCTAATAAAAGCAACAAGACCAAGGCTGAGATAGAAGAATCTATGATTCAGGATTTTGGTATTAATAGTGAATCCAAGTTCATCTATCAAATTGATGATACTACTTGTGTTTTTGAAATAACAAATCATAAAGAGAGCAATATTTACTACCAAGTTGAAGGAAAGCGAGTACAAAAAGCAATTCCTAAGAGAATAACTGATACATACCCTGAAAAAGTAAAAAGATTTAAAGATAAGGTAAAAGAAATTAAAACAGCAATTAGCGGACAAAAAAAGAGAATTGAAAGCTTTTATCTCACTCAAAGAACTATCCCGTACTCTAGTTTCAAAACAAACTATATAGAAAACCCTTTAGTTCGTATTGTGATAAAGGACTTGATATGGAATTTCAAGAAAGATGGCCTCGATGTTAATCTGATTTTATCGAATAATACATTTACAGACATAAAGGGTAATACATATACGGATGAGCTGCAAGATACTCAGGTTACTTTGTGGCATCCCATTAACTCTGAAGCTACATATATCTGGCAGTGGAGAAACTATATGATTTCAAATCAAATACTTCAAGCATTTAAGCAGGCATTTCGTGAGATTTATATCATTACAGAGGCAGAGTTAAATACAGGAACATACTCCAATAGGTACGCAAGTCATATCTTGATCAGAGACCAGTTCATAGCCTTGTGTAAGGCAAGAGGCTGGTCGGGTAATGATATATACCAAGATGGTAAGGTGACATATAAAATTCCTGAGAGTAACTACAGTGTCGAATATTGGTTAAATAACACTACAGACTATACAAACTCATTTGGGTACAATATGTGTGTAAGTACAGATCAAGTGATATTTTTTATCAATAAAGAACATATTCCTCTTATGGAAGTTCCAGCACTTGTCTTTTCTGAAGTAATGAGAGACATTGATATGTTTGTTGGTGTAACAAGTATAGGAAACGACCCTACGTGGTATGATCGGGGTAATGCCAATACAGAATATGTACATTATTGGATATCTTATTCGGATGCGGAACTCACCGAACGCTCAAAAACAAGGGCAGAGATTCTTAAATCCTTGATTCCCAAAATGAAAATTGCCGAAAAATGCAGCTTTGATGGAAAATATCTAAGAGTGGAAGGAACCTTTCGAACGTACAAAATTCATCTGGGCAGTGGAAATATTTTGATGGAGCCTAATGACCAATACTTGTGTATTGTACCGGATAAATCTAAAAAAAGCACAAAAGTGTTCGTCCCGTTTGAAGGGGATGAGATGCTTTCGGTAATTATATCAAAAGCAGTCTTGTTAGCCGAAGACACAAAAATCACTGATCAAAGTATTTTAAGTCAAATAAAAGGGAGATGATTGACGATTTTTTAAAATCCAAACTGCCAGAAATTATAGTATCCTGTAAAGCGAACAATGTGGTGCGGCTTTATGCCTTTGGCTCAATTGTGGATGGGCGATTTAGGGAAGGCAAGAGTGATATAGACTTATTGGTAGAGTTTGATGACAAAGCATTTACCAAAAAGGAAAATACAAAACATTTACTTAAGCTATGGATTGAAACCCAGCATATTTTAGGAGTAAAAGTGGACTTAATCAGCAGCCATAACATTAGAGGTAAGTTTTTTAAAAAATATCTTGAAATGTATAAAGAGTTGATTTATGACAGGAGTACGACAACTGAGTAAGAAAATATAGACTACTCAAGCCTTCTTTGGAGATTTTTCTGAAATTTTAAATAAGTTCATTATATTTAGATAAAGTAAAATAAGCAAATATTTATTTACAATTAAAACAAGCTCACTATGACAGAAAAAGCGTTGGCAGAAACAACAATACTTGCAATAGACTTAGCCAATGATAAAAAGTGGAAATGGTTGCAAGAGCAGAACTTATCATTTATTGACGATAGACAAGAGTTTTATCAACTCATAGAGTATTTGTCAAATCTGAAAGGCATTAAGGATGCAGAATGCCAAAATATAATAAAAAAAATAAGGATAACAGACTATGAGGCTTTTGTATTAAAGCTTCACGAACTCACTTGTGAAGCTGTGCCGAAGAGAAGTCAATGGTTTGTTGGTGATAAAGTAAGTGTATATAAACATATAGTAAAAATTTTATTTAATATTGATTCTACAAATAAATATGAAATACTTGCAAAAATTGTAGAAAAGTGTTTTAAAAAAATCCCTCTTGTTGGTCCTACTTCAAGAAAGCTTGGGGATGAAATACTCAGCCTTTTTTATAACAGTGGCACAATAGAAGGGTTAGGTACTCTTCTAAAACTTAGATCAAGAAATAAATATCCTGTCTTTTTAGAAGAACTTGAAAGAGCAATATCTTTAGCAGCCCATCATTCAAATTTGAACCCTAATGATATTGAGGATTATTTTATCACAGATTATGGCTTAATAGATGGTATCCTTGAGAGAGAATTTGGAGAGTATAAATCAGAGGTGAAAATTAGTGCTTATGATGATATCAAGGTAATCTGGACAAATGCCAAGAAAGTATTGAAAAGTGAGCCTGCAACTGTTAAAGCTGATTTTGAGAGTGATCTGAAAGTTTGGAAATCTACTATAAAGGATATTAAAAAAGAGATTTCTGGACACAAAATTAGATTCGAGAGCTTTTGGAAAAAGAAAAAAAAATGGAATTTTAACGTCTGGAGAGAGCACTTTTTCGATCATCAACTACTTGGCTTTATTAGTCAGAAACTAATTTGGCGATTTGAAAAAAATGGAGAAATAAAAAATGCTTATTTTTTTAATGAACAATTTGTTGATTGTTATGGAAATATTGTTGAAAATATTGAGAACTCGATAGTAACTCTCTGGCATCCTGTTTTATCAAACATAGAAGAAGTACAAGAATGGCGCAATTTTATACTCTTAAATGAAATTAAGCAACCGTTTAAGCAAGCATTCAGAGAGATATATATAGTTACAGAAGCTGAAGTAAATACATCAATATTTTCGAATAGATTCAATAATCACGTACTTAGGCATCACAAACTTATTGCCTTGGCACAACAACGGTTATGGCAATATAGTCATAGTGACTTGTATTCTGGTGGAGAAAATCCAAGTATTTTTTATCCTGATTTTAATATTAAATGTACGCTTGAAATCAGAAATGATTATGATTTTGCTACAACTGGACAAGTTGACTTTAGAGACACTGTAAATAATACAGTTTTAAGAATGGAAGATGTTCCATCTCTTATCTTTTCAGAAGCAATGAGGGATATTGATTTGTTTGTTAGTCTTTGTTCAATAGGTATAGAAGAGCAGTGGGAAAATCAACATTTTAGAGGGTATTGGACAGATTATTCAAAATCTAACCTATCGGCAACAGCTGAAATGAGAAGAAGTGTAGTGCAATCAATTATTGCAAAATTGAAGATAAAAGATCAATGTGAGGTATCTGAGAAGTATCTCAAAGTAACTGGCAAAAAGCGAGTTTATAAAATACACTTTGCTAGTGGAAATGTTTTAATGGAGCCAAACGATCAATATTTGTGCATTATTCCAGACCCTAAAGCTGCACTAGAAGATAAATTATTTTTACCTTTTAGTGATGATCTTACTTTGTCAATCATTATCAGTAAAGCATTACTTTTGGTAGATGATGATAAAATAACAGATTTTGTGATTTTAAACCAAATCAATAGAAAATAAATAATATTTTACTTAACTTATTTATGAGGACGCTTACCATCACCGACGAGACCTTTACAGGGGATATTCTCAATAGTATTTCCCTGAGTTTTGAAAACGAACGCACTACAGTTGCCAAAATTATAGAGCAACGTGTCCGCAAAGAAGTAGAAAACTACAATACTAAACTGCCTGAATATTTCAGAGGCTTGGTGGTGCCTTCTGATGCCGAAAAATCACTCAATGGCTACAAAATGAAGCACAAAAAAAATATTGATGCTGAGAAACAAGTCTATATAGCTTTGGAGGCTTTTCAAAAAAATGGCTTTTTTGTCTTGATTGACGAGCAACAAGCTGAAAGTTTGGAAGAAGAAGTACTTTTACACGATAAAATAAAGATAAGTTTTGTAAAACTTACTCCCTTAGTGGGCGGATAACAGCACTTAAAAAAATAAAAATATAATACATTAAACCCCACTATGCAACAATATATTTCACAAATAATAGTCCCAGAGATTGGTAAGCAAGGGCAAAGAGCCCTTATGCAGGCAAGCGTGCTAATAGTAGGAGCTGGTGGCTTAGGCATACCTTTGGCTACTTATTTGGCAGCTATGGGGTTAGGCAAGTTGGGGATTATGGATGGAGATAATGTGGCCATTAATAATTTACACAGACAATTTCAATACCAACAAGAAGATATAGGCAAGCCAAAAGCAAGTGTTTTAGTGGGCAAGATTCAAAAAATTCAACCCGGCATATCAATAAATGTTTTACCTACTTTTCTGAATACTGAAAATATAGAAGCAAGCTTTTCAGACTATGATTTGATATGTGATTGCACAGACAACATCACCGCAAGATTACTTCTGAATAAGGGCTGTAAAAAATACCATAAGCCCTTATTTTTTGCTTCAGCACGCGATTGGCAAGGGCAAATAACTATTTTACATGGTAAACAGCATATTGATTTATCAGATATTTTTTCCGAACAAATTTTGACAGAGGAGCAAGACAATACTTGTGCTTTGCAAGGTATTGTAAGCCCTGTTTGTGGTGTAGTGGGTAGTCTTCAAGCCATAGAAGTAGTTAAATGGATTATCAACCAAGAAAGCAGGCTTGATGGGCAAATGCTTTGTATAGACATGTTAAAAAATATATTCAGATTCTTTAAAATTAAACCATTGAGAAATATGTACATAGAACAAAACAAGCCATAGAAACAAACTTGTGAAATCACCCCCCTCACTTGTTGTATTTGCCGACCTCACTTGTCTTTATAAGATATCTTATTTATTTTCTTTAATAATATTATAGTTGGCAAACCATTGAAAAATAAAAAAAGCAAAAATAAAAAGTGCGGTCATGCCATTGAAAATAACACCTTTAGAAAAGGTGATGACAATGCTTAACAAGCCTATCAGTGCCAAAACAATGGTGTAAATGAGGAGTCCATTCTTGCTTTTTG
>DAITMC010000247.1:0-5158 GCA_036835365.1 Saprospiraceae bacterium | reverse complement strand
AATGCCCTCAACTTAATACTCAACGGAATGTATTCTTTTGATTACGATTTTGATTTCAATATGCAAATTAATGCAGGGCAGGTGATGGCAAACAAAATAAAACGCCACGACCCAAACTTAACCCCACTACCATCGAAGAAAAAAGGTTGGTTCAATTTGTATTACAAAATGTATGGCAAAAATGAAGACTACAAATACGAATCTGCTCGGCGAGAAGTGCTCAGCGATTTTGAAAAAAGTGAACATCAAAAGCAACGAATTCGCGCTACGCTAAAACGTGAATTTGGTAACCTTGACTTTATCAATGCAATCAATTGGGAAGACGATACAAAATTGCAAGAAGCATCAGATGAAGAATAAAAATTTGGATAATAAATTTACATTACAAAATTTGGCAATCAAACAAAAATATGCAAAAATTAATTTTTCTCACACTTGGCTTATATGTAAGTTTCGTTGTGAACGCACAACACCCTCACTGTGGAACATTTGACCACAAAACAAAATGGCTGACCCAATTTCAACAGCGTTTGGAAAAAGGTTTGGTACAAAAAAATCTAAATGAGCCGTTAAACATACCGATGACCATACACCTAATTGGTTCTGACGATGGTAGAGGCTACCTCACTATCCCTACGCTCTTAGACGCACTTTGTACGCTAAATGAAGATTTTGAGGAGTGGAATATTCAATTTTTTATCCAAGATATTTTATATGTTGCCAACGAAAGATGGAACAGTCATGCTACTTTTGATATTGGTCGAGAAATGGTAAGAGCCAATGAAGTACCGAATACGTTTAACATATTCTTTGTGAGTACGGCTGCGGGAGCTTGTGGTTACGCCAATATAGATTCCTATTACAGTGTTGTGAGCAAAAGTTGCACAGGCAAGGGCGACCACACTTGGGCACATGAAATTGGACATGCTTTATCCCTTAACCATACTTTTTATGGATGGGAGGCCATTGGAGATAGAGACTCCAGCACTTATAATTTTAATTTACCCGCCCCGGAAAAAATCGTGTACAGAGAAGCAGAAGTAATCGTTGAGCGAGTAGATGGCATCAATTGTAGAGTAGCCGCTGATGGCTTTTGCGACACTGAACCCGACTACTTATTCAATCGTTGGGCATGCAACAATAATACTAGAAGCCGACAACAACAAACTGACCCAACAGGGATTGCCTTCAATTCGGATGGCTCTTTAATCATGTCGTATGCCTTTGATAATTGTGTGAGCCGTTTTTCCGAGGAACAGGCGTTAGCCATGCGTGCTAATTTGATGGAACAAAAAAATGGTCTAGGCAGAATGGCTATGCCTTTTGGTCGCATTGAGCAAACAACTATACTACCACTTTCACCACTTGATAGTGGATTGGTGAATGCTGAAAATGGATTCTTAGAATGGGAAGCCGTAGAAAAGGCAACGCATTACATTGTGCAAGTGAGCCGATTGCCTAGTTTTCCTATCTTCGATGTTAATGAAGTAGTAACAAGCAACCGTATTGAACTTCCTGATTTACAGATAGGAAGAAGATATTTTTGGCGTGTTCGTCCTTTTAATTACTATGCTTCCTGCGTTCCTTTTTCAACTCGATTTACTTTTACATCAACCACTACTACGGCTACAAAAACAATAGATTTATTTGATGGCATCCAGATAGCACCTACTTTGGTGCGAAAAAATGAGCCTATCCATATTGCCTTTACTATGCCCATTCAAGAAAAGGTATTCATTCGATGTATGGACTTGAACGGAAACGTGTTATACCGAAAAGACTATCACGGATTGACTGAAGTGGTACTAGAAGTGCCTACATCTATTGAAGGGCTTTATTTGTTACAGGTTATTGTAGGCAAAGAACAAACTATTAAAAAAATTATCGTTCAAGAATAATTCTTGACATTCACATTGATTCAAGCAGAAACATCTATAAAAATGACAAACTACACATCCTTAGCCGACCAATCCAAGGTGTGGATTTATCAAGCCAGCCGACCATTTTTAGAACAAGAATTGGTAACGGTAGAACATTACTTGCAGCAGTTTGTCGAAAACTGGGTAAGCCATAACCGTGCCTTAAAATCATTTGGTAAGGTTTATCATCATCAGTTCATTGTACTGATGGTGGACGAAACACAAGCGGGGGCAAGTGGCTGTTCCATAGATAGTTCTGTTCATTTCTTACAGCAGTTAGGTACTCATTTTCAAGTGAACTTATTCGATCGCATGACTTTTGCCTATCAAGAAAATGGTGAAATCAAAACCGCACATCGAGATCAATTTATCGAATTATTTCAACAAGGCTCAATATCTGAGCAGACCTTAGTGTTTGATAATTTGGTGGCTACCAAACAAGATTTTGATCAACAGTGGTTGAAACCGCTAGGAAAAAATTGGCACTGGAAAATCTTAAATCATTAATTATCAGGCACAAATGTTTAAATTATGTTTGAAAAAGTCAAGCAATATTTTGGAATAGAAGGCGTAAAGGTAAATTTATTACTGCCCGAGGAAGTTCGTTCTTACGAGAAGCAACTCAGCGGCACCGTACAGCTAGCCTCTATGAATCGGCAAATAGTACAGTCTATTCAAATCAAAATGATAGAACTTTACACGCGTGGAAGAGGGAACGACAAGCGGATAGATGAGTATCAACTAGGGAGCATAAACTTTCAAGAAAATATTGAAATTGTGCCAGAATCACCTTTTGAATTAGCCTTCACACTTCCTTTTCGGCTGATTCGTTCAGAAGTAGAAGCGTTTGGAGATAAGAACTTTATCTTTAAAGGCATTGCTGGTGCTGCTAAGTTGGCTTATGGTGCAAAGTCAGCGTTCTTTGTCGTGGCAGAGGCAAAAGTAAAAGGCACGGCACTTCCGCCGTTTGTTAAGAAAAAAATTAATCTTCTATGACATCTTGATATTCTTCAGCGATGTTCTAATAGTTGCATAAATTAATCAAATAACAAGCACATGCAACGTAAAATTTATTATCTCGACACCTGTCAAACTTGTCAAAGGGTGATTAAGGAAATGGGAGGGGGTGAAGACTTTGAATTTCAAAATATTAAGCAAGATAAAATCACACCAGAGCAACTTGATTTCCTAAAGGAAAAAGTCGGCTCTTATGAAGAGATTTTTAGCAAAAGAGCGATGAAATACCGCTCTATGGGATTGAATGTTAGGGTATTAACAGAGGAAGACTACCGTCAGTTGATACTCGAAGAATACACCTTCTTGAAACGCCCGATTGTTGTTATTGGCGAGCATATTTTTATTGGCAGTGCTAAAAAAAATATTGAAGCTATTAAAGTCAACGTTTAATCAATAAGCCTTACTCTTCCAACTAGGATTGATTAAAGGAGTAAGGCTTAACGTTAGTCAATGTTATCGTTGGTCGCCAAAAAAAGCAATTATTTTATCTGCTAATTCTAAAGCAACATCTCTTTGAGCTTCTATGGTGGCTGCGCCTGTATGCGGTGTCATTGATATTTTTGGATGCTGCAACAAGGCAGTTTGTATATTTGCCTCTTGGTTGTAAACATCTAGTCCTACGCCAGCTAACTTACCACTATTCAAGGCAGCAATCATTACTTCTTCATCCACAGTGCCTCCGCGAGAAGTGTTGATCAAGAAAGCTCCGTTTTTCATCATAGCAATTTCTTTTGCGCCAAGAATAGGAATATCACCATTAAGCGGAACGTGTAGCGTAACAAAATCTGCCTCGGGCAACATTTCTTCCAAAGAGGTAGTCGTCATCTTAATAGCTAGGCTTACTGTTTCTGTACGATAAAGACTAATATCAATTTCTACTTCATTTACTTCTAAATCAACAGGAATAATATTCATACCAATGCCAATACCAATACGTGCTACCTCTTGCCCAATTTTTCCAAAACCAATAATTCCCAAATTCTTTCCCCTCAACTGTATGCCATTAGAATAAGCTCCTTTAAGTGCTTTGAATGCCACATTTCCTTTACTTGGCATATCTCGATTCGTATTCTGAAGATGACGTGCTAGTGTGAACATATGCCCAAAAGCGAGTTCCGCTACTGCATGTGCTACGGCTTTACGCGCTGTCATAATCTTGATGCCTCGCTCATGAGCATAGGTAGTGTCAATATTATCAATGCCTACACCAGCCCTAGCAATAAGTTTCAAGTTAGGACAATGCGCTAACACCTCTTTCCTTACATGTGTGGCACTCCTTACAATAATAGCGTCGTAGTTGGGCAGTACTTGGTGCAAGTCTTCCTGTGCTACTCTTTGATCATCTACCTCATAGCCAGCTTCTTCTAGTAGCATTTTGCCATCGGGATGGAGACCATCATTTACCAAAATTCTTATCATGGTGGGTGTTTTTTTTATCCTTCACAACAAAACAATAGAAATTACATCTATTAGTTTGACAAAAAATATAGGCACTTCTTTTTTGTTGAAGAAAGTTATTCAGTAAAACAGTTTTAATACAGTCAGTTAGATATTAACGATACAAAGCTACAAAAATGTTATTACATTTTGTTTGACCCCTTTGATTGTGTTATCAAATATATAATTATGGTGAATTAGTCAGTACAGATGTTTTAGGCACATCTAGAAAGTCGAGGAACATCAACTAATACTAAAATCGGGCTTGAAAAGATGTATGGTTCAATTCTTTATATCCATGTATCTTTCAATACTATCTTGTTCACTTTTAATGAAAAGAAAAATATTTTTCCTTTCATTAAAAGTGTGCTGTAACGCAGATTACTCCAACACCTGCTCCGCTGATTTGTAAGCGGCGAACATTTGATCTAACTGACTCTTGAATGCGGTATCGTTAGCGCTTTCTACTATTTCAAGAATGCCTTGCATTGTGCCCAGTGTAATATTAAGATTTTGCTCATAGCTTCCTGCCCCCTTAATATCCCTTTCTCTTAAGGAAAAGTAAAAATCAAGGTGTTCTTTGGTTTCGTTTGCCAGTATTTCTAAATGTGGTTTTGCCTTATCATAGGCATTGGCACTCATATATACCTCAATAAAATACATAGCATTATAATCATATGGGAAATTCATATGCGGGAACGCTTCGAAGTATTTATCCAACAATGCTAGTGCTTGGTCGCGTTTGCCTTCTTGCAAAAGTACGCGTGCGGTACGCAACATCACTA
>DAITMC010000246.1:0-5171 GCA_036835365.1 Saprospiraceae bacterium | reverse complement strand
AAACATTTGACCCGTTATAAACTAATCTTCTCGCTCAGTGCCGCCATTATTAATGTGATAGCCAATCTTATTTTAATACCCAAGTATGGTATGATGGGCGCTTGTTATGCGTCGTTGTTATCTTTTGCGGTGTCTTCCTATTTTCTTTCTTTTTTCTTTCCAAAACTACATCATCTGCACGTTATTTTAACGCGTTCCTTGCTGCTGCTAGGATTAAAAGATGTATGGAAAGAAATCAAAAAACGTCAGATAAAAGCGTAAGTACCCTGCATTACTTCAAAGCCCTCAGTTTTAATGGATCAGGGGCTTGAAGGGCTTCAATGGCTTTTTGCACCACGACATCCCCCTTGTTCCAAATTTGATAATAGCCTGTGTTACCTTTAATTTGATTAGCGATGCGTGTTTCCAGCAAGCGTTTTGCTTTTTCTCGAAGTATAGAATTACTCAAGTCATCTAGCGGCACTTTTTTGCTTGCACAGTAAGTCAAATACTCATCAATTATATCCTCTGAAATAATGATGTCTTCTAATCTTGCTGGTAGTTTATGGCTTTCCGCAAATTTAAAAATAAATTGAGGCGTGTAGTTGCGCAATCCATTATAAGTTTCATTATAAAAAGAAGTATCTAAAGGCACAAAAATATCTGGGACAATACCTCCTCCTCCATAGACAACCCTTCCTTTTGAAGTACGGAATTTGAGGGAATCATTGGTAATGATATTTTTAACATCTTCTAATTCTCCATTTTGATAGCGCTGAGCAATATTGGCATCATATTCTTCAAAATCGTTGTAAGGGCGTTGGATGGAGCGACCAGAAGGCGTGTAGTACCTAGCTACGGTCAAGCGCAACGCCGAGCCATCATTTAGGTTGTATTGCTCCTGCACCAGCCCTTTGCCGAACGAACGCCTACCTACAATTACGCCTCTGTCCAAGTCCTGAATAGCACCAGCCACAATTTCGCTTGCCGAAGCTGAACCCTCATCAATTAAAACCGCCACTTTGTCAATAGCAAAGAAGTTGCGACCACTGGTTTTATAATCTGTCCGTTTTACGGTTCTACCTTCGGTATAAACCAACAATTTTCCCTTTTCTTTGAATAGTTGACCCAATAGCATGGTCGCTTGCTGCAAATATCCACCCGGGTTGTGGCGCAAATCAATAATTAAATCTTTTACGCCTTCTTTTTCTACCAATTCTTCAAGATGTTTCATAAATTCTTCATGGGTAGAAGCACTGAATCGGTTAATTTTGATGTATCCAATGCCATTTTCCATGGCGTAAGCCACATCAATACTGTTGATAGGAATGGCATCGCGGCGAACAACAAATTTTCTTTCGCTTTTTTCTTTAGCCCTCAAAATGCTTACAGTTACCGTACTTCCCTTTTCACCTTTCAGTTGATTTACAATCGAACCGAGGGGTTTATTTTGACCTGCGACAATGGTGTCGTTAACACTAATGATTTTATCGCCAACTTTGAGTCCTGTTTTTTCAGAAGGACCGCCTGCTAGTACGCCCACTATGGTCAAGGTATCATCGAACATCATAAACTCTACGCCAATTCCATCAAAACTACCTTCTAGTTGCTCGTTCACTCTTTGTAGTTCTTCTGCTGAAATATAACTAGAATGAGGATCTAGCTCCTGAATAATGGAGTGAATGGCTTCGTCCATGAGTTGCTGTCGGGAGATATCGTCCACATATTTAGCATCTACATACCGAATAAGTTCTTCAATTTTGCCTTGCCCAATTCCAGAAAAATGCTTGTTACTACTGGAATATGCCTGAATCATAGGGGCATTATTATCCAGTTGAGTGCCTACTAAAACACCAACAATGAATAATATTGAAAATAGCGTTGGAAACCAAATATATGTCTGTTGCTTATTGTCTTTCATGTTGTAGCTATTAAATTGATAACTTAGTAAAGGGAAAAATAGGGTAGGATGTTCTACGAAAAAACCATTTTTTTTAGTATTGAATCGTTTTCTATCCATTTCTTTTGGTACTTCGCTGTGTTTTTTGAACGAATTATGATGGGCAAACCGTAGAAGAAAATCATGCTAAAGCATCTGTTAGCAATTGTTTGTCTTGGTCTTTTAGGTTGTCGTGCAATTGTATTTCTATCTTGGCTAGTGTTTTAAACTTTTCTTCCCAATCGTCAGGCAGTTCAACAATAACTTTAATAAATCGGAAAATGGCTAATATAGCTCTAAGGTGAATTCTTTTTCTCAAATAACGTTGGAGCAATTTCTGAACGAGTAATAATTTTTGTTCTAACTTTAGCTTAGGCGTGCGTTCATATTCTAGGCGAAGCCGACAAGCAGCAATAGCGAAAGCAAAGGGATTGACCCTATCTAATAAATCGTCCAGATATTGCTCTCTGACCACATAGTAGTTAAATTGTAATTGTAATTGTGTGTTGCCCACTTTATATTCGTAGCGTTCAGCATCTTTGGGTATAGAATTGGCTAGGAATAGCGTAAATAAATGAAGGGGTATTTTATAATGAAATTCAGATAGGGTAGTGATAAAATCATGAAAAATCTGGTGGGTAAATTTTTGATTGTCATATCCTTTTGTTTCTAATACAAAAAGCATCAGGGCAGGTACATCGTTTTTTTGTCGAATGCCAATAAGAAGATTTTGTTGATCGGTTGTAGTCGTACGTTGCGTCACCGATTCTGGTAGGTTTAAAAACGTAGGAGGACGAGAAAAGTCAATAATACCTTCCCAATCAGGTTCAAAGAAAGTTATAAAATCAACGTAAAGTTGCTCAATCAAATACTGCCATTGTTCTTGCCAATTCATATTGTTGAGTGTTGTTTAAAGCATTCAAACATTCTTAAAATATTTTTGATTGACCTCGCTTTTAGGGGAAAAGAAAAAAGAGGCGAATTGTTGAATACAGGAATAAAAAAATGTAATTGTATTGAATGCTGGGAACTATATGAGTGGTCTGTCTGTTGGTGTAATTTGAAGATGTTATATTAAATCATCAAAATATTTATTTGTAAATTTGAGATGATATTTGTAATTTTCATTCATAATTATTGAATAACTTTATACCTTTGTAGTATATAGTAACGGACAGGAGCTTCTATGATTTTGATATTGTTAACTAAATACGAAGAATAATTATGTAACCAACATCATCATTTTATTGGAATGCTTTACCTGTCAAATAAACGTTGCGTTAGCAAAGTAAAAAGACGGAATGGCGAAACTCTTAATTAAAGTAGCAAAAGAATTAAATGTGGGTGTTGCGACACTCGTTGATTATCTCAATAGTCATGGATTTGAGATAGATAGTAAGCCGACAGCTAAGGTAACGGAAGCAATGGAGAATGCGCTCTCCAAAGAATTCCAAAAAATCGCAGCTATAAAGGATCAAGCCGACCAAATAAAAAAGCGCGCATTCGGCAATTCATCCTCTTCCAACACAAACACATCTTCTGAACAAAATCAAACAGATATAGACACACTTGATCCAAAAGATGATAGCACTACGTTGGAGCATACGGAAGTAAAGGTGGAGTCTAAAGCATTCAACAAAGGGGAAACGCCTACAATCACTCGAGAAACCATTACGCTTCAAAAGCCTAAAATATTGGGCAAAATTGACTTAAGACCTACCAACAAGATTGCTCCAAATAGGCAGTCATCTCCATCCTTGGATAATAGGGAAAGAAGGCAAGAGCAAAAGAGAGAGGAAACAAATGCGCCTGTAAGCACTCAAAAAGAAGAAAGTGTTGAGCAGAAAATAAATATTGCAGGGGCGGAGGGGACAAAAGTGGAATCGCCAAAAATACAACCTGAAATACCTCAAAAGCAACCATCCATTGACACAACTGTTGTTCCGGTGCCAGAAAAAAAAGCTACTCCTAAAGGCACAATTATTGAGTCGCAGGGTGAAGGAAAGCCAGATATGATTCGCTCGGAAACGCCAGAACTTCGAGGATTAAAAATAAAAGGCAAAATTGACATTGATAAATTCTCAAGGAAGCCTAAGAAAAAAGAAGAAACACCACCAAACAAAAGTGGTCAAGCCCCTCGACCAGAAGGGGAAAGAAATACAGATAGAAGAAGAGATGGTAATAATCCACCTAGACCTGATAGACCGCCAAGAACACCAGAGCAGCAAGCAGCAGACGATAGAAGGAGAAAACGTCCGCGCAAACGTCAACCATTAGGTAATAATGGTACAGGAGAAGGCAGTCCAAACAGAAGAGACAATACAGTGCCTGGTGGTGCTGGAACAGCTAATACTGGTAATAGAGATACGAACAATAGGTCTAATCAATCCAACACAAATAGACCCAACGGCAATGCTGATAGCCAAAACAGAAACAACAATAACAGAGATAATAATAACAACAGAGATAATAGACCTAGAGGAAACGATACGGGTGTTAGAAGTAATGATAACAACAATAGAGGTGGAACAAGAGACAATAATAGCAGGGGTGGCGTAAGAGACAATAGAGGGGGTAACTTTAGAGATAACAGAGGAATAAATAAGCCTACTGCCAATGCTAACACAGACAATAGAGACCCTCAAGACTTGCTCAAGAAAGAAATTGATGAAAAAATAAGAGCAACGATGGCGCGCCTCTCAGGAGGAGGAAAGAAAAAACGCCAAAAAATTCGTCGAGAAAATAGAGAGCGACAAAGAGAAAAACAAGACATCCTAGAGCAAGAGGGACAAACAGATAAGATACAAGTAACAGAGTTTATCTCTGTTTCAGAACTAGCTAGCTTATTGGATGTAGCGGCTACTGATGTGATTATGACTTGCATGAATCTTGGTGTTATCGTTTCAATTAATCAGCGCATGGATGCAGAGATTATTGAATTAGTTGCAGAAGAATATGGTAGAGAAGTTGAGTTTGTAAGTGCTGAAGAGGCTTCTGATGATTTAGAAGAGGAAGTGGAGAACGAAGAAAATTTGTTACCGCGCGCACCTATTGTAACCGTAATGGGACACGTCGATCATGGAAAAACATCTTTACTTGATTACGTCAGAAGTGCAAATGTGGCGAGTGGTGAAGCAGGAGGAATTACGCAGCACATCGGTGCGTACGAAGTGAAAGTGGGTGCAGAAAATAAGAAAATTACTTTCTTAGATACGCCTGGTCACGAAGCCTTTACTGCCATGCGTGCTAGAGG
>DAITMC010000245.1:0-5214 GCA_036835365.1 Saprospiraceae bacterium | reverse complement strand
TTTAAATATATTTTAACTACTCCGTGAAAATGCTTGAATAGCTGCTAAAATATATCCGCAGAGTATGTACCAATTCACGCAACATTAGTCAAGCCTAGCTACGCCTAGTAAATTACTGTGATGTCTCCCCTGTAAAGGAGTTTGACGTTGTCCTCAAAGGCTACTTCTACTAAGTAAACATAAGCCCCACTTTGCACAGGCTGCCCCTTGAATGTTCCGTCCCATTCACCACTGCCGCCAAGTCCAGTTTCCAAATTCTCAGCCGTATAAACTAATTCTCCCCAACGATCATAGATTCTAATGAAGTTAATTTTGCTTACGCCTGCACCTGTAAATACTTTGAACGTACTATTAAACACCGAGCTAGGGGAAAAGGCATTAGGAATATAAACCTTTCTTTTGCGATCTACTTTGATAAAGATTTCGTCCTCCCCTATACAGCCATTCGCATCCACCACTCTAAGGGTGTAGATATTGGACTGTAGTGGTCGAATGGTTGGATTTAAAATACCTACTGACGACAAAGCCTCCTCTGGTGTCCAAAGAATAGATTCAATAGGTTGACTAGAAAATACGTCTGGGCGTAAACGAATACTATCGCCTAATTGCACCTCTAATTCCTCTGGCAGAATCACTTCAACTGGTGGTGGCTGATTGATAAAGAAAGTCGTATCCTTTCTACAACCCAGTACATCAAATACAGAAACTAATACTTCCTGCCCTCCAAATACTGGAACAACGCGATCTAAAGGCGACCTCGCAATATTGTTGACGGAGAAATTGTAGGGTGCACCATTGCCCCCCATGGCTGAGGTAACTGCCACAGCAGTTTGTACCCCAAAACAAGCTGGCTCATCAGGAGCTGGAATGATAGCCTGAATCGGTGTTGGCTCTGTAACCGTGTAGGAGAGGGTATCGCTACAACCGTTTTGGTCAGAAACAGTAATAAAATAAGTGCCCGCACTTAGATTTGTTGCCAAACTATCTCTACTACCCGCAGCACCACCTGACCAAGTAAATGGATTACCTCCTAAGCCATTCCCGCCATTAACCCTTAATTTGATTGAACCATTATTTTCCCCAGCACAACGGATATTGCGTGTGCTATCTTGGGCAATGCGCAATACTAACAGCTCTGGCTCACCAACGGAAAGCGAATAACCATCGAATCGGCAGTCATTCGCATCTGTAATCGTAACGATGTAAGTATTGGGCGCAAGATCAATCAAACGATTTACGCGATCTCCTGTATTCCAATCATAAGAAAATGGTGGTGTTCCCCCTACTACGTTCACCGTAACCTCGCCATCTGTTTCGCCAAAGCAGCTTACCCAGCGTGCTTCGCCAATAGGTAAAATTGGTGGCGGACTAGCAATATTCAAAGAACTCACTACGGTACAGTTACCATCATCTGTCACTGTAATGGTATTAAGCCCTGCACAAAGCGCTATGGCTTGACTATTGACGGTATTGATATTTTGCTCTCCATTCCCCCAAACAAAATCAAATGTTCGTTGCTCCCCATTATCCATGAAAGCTACGGCTTGTGCGCTTCCCGTACATCTACCTTGTCCTAAAGCACAATCAGCTGCTTGAATATCTCTAAATTCAATAACGATAGAAGGTGCCGGCGCAACAATAGCTTCGGCTACTACTTCTGGACAACTATTAGCATCCTGTACACGAACATTATAAGTGCCCGCCGTCAAATTGCTAATGATGCTATCTGCATTAGGCGTTTGCCCATTAAAAAATTGATAAGGCATAGTACCACCTGTTACCGTCAAAATAATTGAACCGTTATCTCCCCCAGCGCAGGTTGGTGATTGCGTGCTTACCTGACTAATGCTTAAAGGTGCTGGAGCAACGACACGAGCAGAGGCTTCTGCAAAACAACTATTGGAGTCTGTAATTCTTACAGAATATTCGCCTGGTCGTAAAGTAGGGCTAGTGCTTTCTCCCCTATCACCATTCGACCATAAAATATTGGTAATTGCTCCACCACTAGTGCCTTGTTGGAATTGTACAGATAAGCGACCATTGGTGTCTGTGGAGCAGTTCAAAGTATCACTGACTAAGGCAGTAATGATAGGTAAATCAGGTGCTGTTATGATAGTGGATAGCGAATCCATACAGCCGTTGGCATCCGTTAGCACGACGGTATATTCACCCGTAGTTAAATTTTCTGCCAAACGATTGGTCAAGTTAGGAATAGTTGTCCATTGAAATTGGAAAGGTGCAGTGCCTCCGATAGGTTCAGCAAGCTCTAAAAGTCCATCATTCAACCCTCCTATACAAGTAGCATCGCGTCGGTTGGCAAAGCTAAGTTGGATACGCTCAGGTTGAACTACGGTAAAAGTATCCGCTGACGTACAACCATCTTGGTCTTCTACTTGAAGAATATAATTGCCAAAACTTAGATTGTTTATGGTACTAGAAACTTCTGTATCTTGAGGTAAGGAGTTCCCTGTGAGCGAAGGCGACCAATTAAAACTATATGTGGTATTAGGTGCTGCTTGCCCTGTGGTTACGCCTTCAACGAAAATGCGACCATCCTCACCACCGAAGCAAGTAATATCACTTACTGTTGCATTTACACCAATCGTTCTTCTTGCATTCACTTGAAAAGAATCCACGAAAGTACAATTATTATCATCGGTTATCGTCAAAATATAGTTGCCAGGTATTAAGCCCCCTAGTTGTACAGGTTGCGCACTTGGAACTCTGTCTTGAGCTGTAATGTTCCACTGAAATTGGTAAAAATTGGATTGACTTGTATTTCCTCCGGAGGCTTGGATAGAAAGAAATCCATCATTTACGCCAACGCAAGTGGCATCTCGACTACTCACTCGCCGAAGTGCCAATGGTGCCGGTTGACTTAAAGTAACCGTAGCAGGCCGATCCAAAACACACTCCCCTTTCGAGATAATGGCTTCGTAAAATCCTGCTGGTAAATCCCTTAAAACAAGTGTATTGCCAATCGTATCACCGTTGCGATTTCGCCATGTAAACGTATAATCTTCGCCAGGGTTTTCAACGGCAATGGAGTTTTCAAAAATATCAATCGTTACTGCTCCATCGGATAAGCCGAAGCAGCTAGGTTGTGTTAATGTTCTAGCATTGGCACCCAAATCAACACCTGTTACTATGGATATTGCTCTTGAAACGGTATTAATAAAACCTGGTTGTCCGCTATCTACAACAATAAGGGTATAATCACCAGGTGATAAGTTCTGAATAGTATCTCGACCACCTGCATTAGCAATGCTACCAGTGGCTACTAACATACTATCTCTATCCCTCAATTCATAAGTGTAAGGAGCAACACCATCATTCACCAAAAAGGAAATAAATGCACTGGAATTGCTTGTACAAGAAGCGTTCGTATTGTCCACGACTAATAGCAAGGGGTCGTTAGAAACGCATATTTGTCCTGCCATATATCGAGATGGGATAGGTAATCCATTGCCATCCTCGACCACTCTACTAAAACCAATCGTATCCACGCCGCCTAGCTCGAAGGTAAGTGGTGAACAGTTACCCACCTCTGCTCTCGCTGTAAAACAAATGGAAAATAATACTGCTTCATCTGGTAAGGTAACCGTTTGGAAATTGACAATATCTGCCCAAGCAACTCGAAGTTCACCAAACTGGATATTGTTCAAGCCAAATTGATTGATACTAAATTCAGGAATTAATGGATTGAAGTTAGTTACTGAATCGAACCGCACAGGAAATGGATCCCAAGAAACAGGGACTTGAAAACCACCAACCTCGTTAAAATTGCGCACACGCACATCAACACAGCGGCTACTATTGGGCTGAATATTTGCCAATGGCAATTCAAAGGTTACTTCACCATTGTTATTCATCGAGAAATTAAAGGTCATCGTGAAATTAAGCGGACAAGCCTTACCATCTTGTACACTTACATTGTAGGTGCCTGCTTGTGGAACGGTAACCGAAGTGGTCGTTCCGACTGTATTGACCGTTCCTATTATAGCAGGGTTACTCGCTAGCCTTATACTTACATTGTAAGGCGCATTATTGTCAAATTGTGGTAGTCCACCTGAAAGCTGAAAAGTGCCTATATTCTGGTTGATTTGAATATTATTAGCCTCCATTTCATTGAGATAGACCACTGCAAATGCTTCAGCTACATTTACATTCACGCATGGACCTGCTGGACTACCCTCGTATCGGGGAATAAAGGAATTAATCCCTCCCAAATTAAGTTCACGAAAGCCATCGTGAGTGATGGGAGCAAACCAAATCAGCAAAGGATTTCCATTATTGAAAAATTGTTGCAAATTTCCATCGTTGATAAAAGGGACATCATTGGATGCCATAGGGTGTGCGGTTACCCAAAAAGGGCTATCAAAATTAACACCTGGGGGAAGTAAAGCTGGATTGATGGTCAAGATATTGGGATCAGCAGCTACATCAGCTAAGGTAGGTCCGCCCACAGTTGGACGCCCCCTATAAAAGGCGTAAGTAATGCCTGCTGGCGTATTAGGGTCGGGATCGCCGCTAAGGTCTTCCGTTCCAGCATTGTGATCTACCAAAATTTGGTCGCCTGCACAAAGGTAAAGCGTATCGCGCATAACGTCGTTGCTGCGTCCAACATGAGGTCCTAGTGTAAGGGTACCTGCATTATTGCACATTGCCTTTTGTAGCGTAGTTTCCTTTTGTTTTGGATTGAAGTTTCCTTCAAAGAATATACCTGATGGTGTTTGTGCCTGTAATTGGGCAAGAAAAAAAAATGCACCCAGAATAGATGCCCACTGCTTAACCATATGCTTAGATTTGAGATAGTAATTGTTCATGGAGGCAAAGATAATCCTATATTAACTAATCTTTTTATCGAAATTGTAGTGCTGCCTTATGTGTGTTCAACATACTTGGCATTATCATTTTTTTTGATGAAAACAAAACGTGAGTGTGAGCAAAATTATTGCTTTTGAGTAGAGATCGGTAAATAGGTAACTTATTGCCCTTGAAAACTTAGCGACTTTTTCTACCTTTCGGCGCAATTTGCAAACGAAATTACAAAAGAAAATTCCATATGGCTAAAATAATAGCTGCCATTGCAGGTGTAGGTGGTTACGTACCCGAATATAGACTAACCAATCAAGAGTTGGAAAAAATGGTGGATACCAACGATGAATGGATTCGCACTAGGACAGGCATCAGCGAGCGACGCATATTGAAAGA
>DAITMC010000244.1:0-5234 GCA_036835365.1 Saprospiraceae bacterium | reverse complement strand
CAATAAAGTAAAATTCTATCGCTGAAAATTATTGCAAGCAATGGCTAAAGAAAATTTAGATAAAGATTTTTCGACTGAGGATTTAAAGGCTGAATTAAAAGACTTAGAATCGCAGTATCAAAAGTTAAAGTTCGATCATGCTATACGTGGTCTTGCTAATCCAATATCTCTTAGGGATAGTCGTAGAGATATTGCTAGGTTAAATACGGAATTGAGAAAGAGGGTATTGGAGGAGGCTTCGCCCGAACAGTTACAGGATAGATCGAAATTAAGAGCTAGACGCAGAAGAATGCGTAAGGCGAAATAATTTATTTCAATAGCCAAAAATTAAAATATAAATGGCAGAAGAAATTCAACAGTCGTCCAACAAAATCAGAGTTGGCGTAGTCGCAAGTAATAAAATGCAAAAAACAATCACAGTAAGAGTAGAGCGTAAATTGCAGCATCCTATATATGGAAAGTTTATTAAGAAGAGTACAAAGTTCATGGCTCATGATGAGCTTCAGGAATGTAATATAGGGGACTTGGTTAAAATAGAAGAAACTAGACCACTGAGTAAGAAAAAAAGTTGGAAGTTGGTCGAAATTATAGAAAGAGCAAAATAATAGTACATCAACGTTTGGTTGGTAAATTAATTTTAATCGTGTACAGTTATGATACAACAGGAATCGAGGCTAGGTGTAGCAGACAATAGCGGTGCAAAGGAAGTGCTTTGTATAAGAGTACTCGGAGGAACAAAGCGTAGATATGCTTCTGTGGGTGATGTTATAGTGGTGTCTGTAAAAGATGCTTCACCAGGAGGCATAAAGAAAGGTACTGTTTCAAAAGCAGTAGTTGTGCGTACTAGAAAAGAAATAAGAAGAGGCGACGGTTCTTATATTCGCTTTGATGACAATGCGGTTGTATTGCTGAATGCGGCATTAGAACCAAGAGGTACGCGTATTTTTGGACCTGTTGCAAGAGAATTGAGAGAGAAGGATTATATGAAGATTGTATCACTCGCTCCAGAAGTTTTGTAATAAAAGAATTAAAATAAGATGAGTAAAGTAAGAAACGTGCTAAAGCGTTTTGCTCCAAAGTTGCACATCAAGAAAGGCGACCGAGTAATGGTAATCGCAGGCTCAAGCAAAGGTGAGTCAGGAGAGGTGCTAGAGGTTTTTCTTGATAAGAATAGAGCCATCGTTAGTGATTTGAATATCGTAAAGAAGCATACTAAGGCTACTAATGATAATCCAGGTGGTATTAATGAAATGCCAGCACCAATTCATGTTTCTAATCTGATGTTAATTGATCCTAAAACTGGAGAACCCACTAGAGTTGGAAGAAAGTTGGTGGATGGAAAATTGAAAAGATATTCTAAAAAATCTGGTGAAATTATCGACAAATGAGCTATATACCTAGACTAAAGACGAAGTATTTAGAAGAGGTTGTTCCAGCATTGATGGAGCAATACCAATATACTACTATAATGCAAGTACCAAGAATTGAAAAGATTTGTTTAAATCAGGGTGTTGGTACTGCTACACAGGATAAAAAACTTATTGATACTGCCATGCAAGAAATGAGTATCATTGCTGGTCAAAAGGCTGTACCAACTAAGGCTAAAAAATCAGTGTCCAATTTTAAGTTAAGAGAGGGAATGCCTATTGGTGTTCGTGTGACACTCCGCCAAGAAAGAATGTACGAGTTTTTAGATCGTTTGATTAATATTTCGCTTCCTCGAATTAGAGATTTCAAGGGTATTAGTGATAAAAGTTTCGACGGTAGAGGTAATTATTCGATGGGTATTACAGAACATATTATCTTTCCAGAGATTGACTTAGACAAAGTGAGTAGGATTACAGGAATGGATATTACTATTGTAACGACGGCAAAGACTGATGCTGAAGCACTTTCTTTATTGAGATTGATGGGAATGCCGTTTAAAAATTCAAATAGAAGTCAGTCCTAAATTTTGAAAAGAAATAGTGATTGAACTAGAGTTAAAAGACGCTTAAATCAATAAAAAATTATGGCAAGGAAATCACTAATAGCAAGAGAGCGGAAAAGAGAAAAAATGGTTGCTAAATACGCAGAGTTGCGTAGTCAGTTGAAAGAAGAAGGGCGTTGGGAAGAGTTAGATAAGCTACCTAGAAATTCTGCTCCCATACGGTTACACAATCGTTGTGGTATTACAGGTCGCCCGAAAGGTTATATGAGAAGGTTTGGTATCTGCCGTGTCAAGTTCAGAGAAATGGCGAATGAAGGTAAGATACCTGGCGTAACAAAAGCATCTTGGTAATTATTTAATAGTTCTTAGGTCAAGAATTTGCATTGAAACCGAGAACATAAAAACATAATAATGGCAGTTACAGATCCTATCGCAGACTATCTTACAAGGATAAGGAATGCTCAAATGGCGAAGCACAGGATAGTTGATATTCCAGCTTCAAATATGAAAAAAAGGATTACCCAGATTTTATATGATCAAGGGTACATCTTAAAGTACAAATTTACAGATGAGGGGATACAAGGGACTATAAAAATAGCCCTAAAGTATGACCCAGTTACAAAAAAACCAGTAATTCGGTCATTAGAAAGAGTGAGTAGTCCTGGTTTAAGAAGATACGCTAAGGCTTCTGAATTGCCTAGAGTAATCAATGGTTTAGGTATTGCTATTATTTCTACCTCTAGGGGGCTGTTGACAGATAAGCAAGCCAAAGAAGAGAATGTAGGTGGAGAAGTGCTGTGCTTTATTTCTTAATGATAAGTTGGTTTTGCACTTAGTTTAATCAAAACAAAGAAATATTTGAGTTATGTCAAGAGTAGGAAAAAATCCAATATCGTTACCAAATAAAGTGGAAATATCGGTTTCCAAAGATAATGTGGTTACAGTGAAAGGTCCAAAAGGACAACTTGTACAAGAGATTCATCCTGATATCAAGGTTGAACTACAAGATGGAACAGTAGTCGTGTCGCGACCAACTAATCAGCAGCGACATAGAGCTATGCACGGTTTATATAGATCGTTGATAAACAATATGATAATTGGTGTTTCGGAGGGTTATATCAAAGAATTGGAGATGGTAGGTGTAGGTTATCGTTGTAGTAATACAGGTCAGTTACTAGAGCTTTTATTGGGTTATTCTCACCCTATTCAGTTTATGCTTCCTCCTGAGGTAAAGGTAGAAGCATTAATGGAAAAGGGAAAAAATCCTACAATCAAGTTGCAATCTATTGATAAGCAATTAATTGGTCAAGTTGCTGCCAAGATAAGAGCGTTGAGAAGCCCTGAGCCATATAAAGGAAAAGGTGTAAGGTTTGCTGGAGAGCAAATTCGTCGTAAAGCAGGTAAAACAACGGGTAAAAAATAATTTTATTCATACGTTTAAAAGCGTATGTACGATAAGGTTTTTTAAATGGGGTTTTGGGATTAGCTTAGTAGCTATTCACTAAGGCTGAAATAAAGAAAGCAATGAAGTTAGATAAAAAGCAACGCAGGAATAAGATTGCGAAAAGGATTCGCAAGAAAGTAAACGGGTCGGTTAGTCTGCCTAGAGTTAGTGTTTTTAGAAGTAATAAATCTATTTACTGTCAAGCAATTGATGATGTAACTGGAGTTACTCTTTTTCATGCAGATTCTAATGATCCTGCGGTAGATAGAGAAAAAACAAAAACAGAGCAAGCCAAAATTGTTGGAGCATTATTGGCTAAAAAGATGTTAGAAAAAAATATTGATAGAGCTGTATTCGACAGAAGAGGGTATCTATATCATGGTAGAGTAAAAGCACTTGCTGATGGAGCAAGAGAGGCTGGACTTAAGTTCTAAAACAGAAAGATAATGGCAAATACTAGAAACAACAATAGTTCTAACAACTCTGGTGACAGAAGATCAGGTAGAGGCAACAACGACAGAGGGGAAGGAAATGATAGAAAAGGTGGGGGCGACCGCAGTTTTAATAAGGAAAGAGGTAATGATGACCGTTTGAAGCCTGCTGAAATGGAGTTAAAGGAGAAGATGGTGACATTGAACCGTGTGGCAAAAGTAACTAAAGGTGGACGTACTTTCAGCTTCGCAGCTATTGTGGTAGTTGGTGATGGTAAAGGCACTGTTGGTCATGGGCTGGGAAAAGCCAGAGATGTCTCTGAAGCCATATCAAAAGCGGTAGATGACGCTAAAAAGAACCTAGTTAAGTTCCCTATTTACAAAGGAACTATTCCACATGAGCAAAAAGGAAAATACGGTGCGGGTAAAGTATTGATCAAGCCAGCTTCGGATGGTACAGGTGTGATTGCCGGTGGTGCTATGCGTGCTGTGTTAGAAATTGGAGGCGTTCAAAATGTACTAGCTAAATCGCAAGGAGGTTCTAACCCTCATAATGTGATTAAGGCAACCATTGATGCTCTTTCCAAGTTGAGAAATCCTGTAGATGTTGCAAAACAGCGCAATATTTCGATAGAAAAATTATTTAACGGATAAGATATAATCGTTGTAATGGAAAAAATTAAAGTTACTCAGATAAAAAGTGGTATTGACCGTCCGAAAAGGCAGAAAGATACCCTAAAAGCATTGCGCTTAGGCAAAATTAGTAGCAGTACGATTCATGAGGCGACACCTCAAATTAAAGGAATGGTGGCAAAAGTGAGCCACTTAGTAACTGTAGAAATCGTATAGTTTTTGAAAATAAAGCTAGATACATCAACTACGTTGTAAATTATTCTGGCAACGTAATTGTAAATTGAAGTCTTGAAAATATATATTATAAAATGAAATTGCATACTTTAAGGCCAGCAGTTGGTTCGGTAAAAGGAAATAAGCGACTAGCTAGGGGTACAGGTTCAGGAAAAGGGGGTACTGCTACTCGTGGACACAAGGGGGATAAATCTCGCTCGGGTCATAAGCTCAAAAGAAATTTTGAGGGGGGGCAAATGCCAATTCAGATGCGCTTACCAAAAAGAGGATTTAAAAATCCAAACAGAGTAGAATATGTACCCATTAATTTGAGTAGATTACAAGCTATTTGTGATAAATACAACATAAGCACTATTGATATAAATAGCTTAATAGATTTGCGAATAATTAATAAGTCAGATTTAGTGAAGGTGTTAGGTTCTGGTGATCTTAGCGTTCCCTTAACGGTAACGGCTCATGCTATTTCTGATACAGCGAAAAAATCCATTGAAGAAAAAGGTGGTACTGTTAACATACTTAATTAATAATAGATGAAGCGGTTTTTTACCACATTAAAAAATAT
>DAITMC010000243.1:0-5236 GCA_036835365.1 Saprospiraceae bacterium | reverse complement strand
CAACAGAAAAATATGACGAATTAATACAAGAAGAACCAGATGATTTTTCCGACTTGGCAGAAGAAGTGCTAGGCAAAGGCAAAATTAATTTGAGTGATTTAAGTTCTTTGAAATCAAATAAAGAAGAATGATATGTTTTGAATCTACTTGGTGTATCTTGGAAAACGTATCGTTAAATTTTATTTTGGCTTATGTATCATCAACCTGTACTTGCTGAGCAAAGTATCGCATTTTTAAATATTCACCCCGATGGCATTTATGTAGATGCAACTTTTGGTGGTGGTGGTCATAGTCGTTTAATCTTGCAACAACTTAGCAAAAAAGGGCAGTTGTATGGATTTGACCAAGACGAAGATGCTTGGAAAAATAAAATTGACGATGTGCGATTTACGCTAGTCCAAGGCAATTTTAGGCATCTCCAACGCTTCATGCGCTTGTATGGCGTAACAAGCATAGATGGGGTGCTAGTAGATTTCGGCGTTTCCTCTCATCAATTGGATGAAGCGGAGCGAGGGTTTTCCTATCGCTTTGAAGCGGACTTGGATATGCGGATGAATCGGCAACAACCGCTTACCGCTGCACAAGTATTGAATACTTACGAAGAGGGGCATTTAAAGAAAATCTTTGGTGAGTATGGCGAAGTAAGAAATGCTAGGACGCTAGCACAAGCAATTGTAACAGCGCGTCAGGCAAGTCCATTCGCCGTTATTAACGACCTTACAGCTTTGCTAGAGCCTTTAGTGATGCCAAAAGGGCAGCGTTTACGCTATTTTTCTCAAGTGTTTCAAGCCTTGCGTATAGAGGTGAACGACGAAGTAGGTGCTTTGAGTGATTTTTTAAAGGACACGTTAACCTTACTCAAACCTAGCGGGCGATTGGTCGCCATAGCATATCATTCTCTGGAAGACCGATGCGTAAAAAACTTCCTAAGAACAGGCAACATCAATGGGGAAGTGCAGCGCAATTATTTTGGTCATATTTTTAAACCCTATGACATGATTACAAAAAAAGCAATCGTACCTAGTCAAAAAGAGATACAAGAAAATTCTAGGTCGAGAAGTGCAAAGATGAGGGTTGGAGAACGATTAAATATACAGGCAGAAGATTTTAGTTACTAACTGATAATCAAACGACATCAGCTAAACAATAGGAACGATGGCGAAGCAAGGACGACTAAGACAGCTACTAGAAATGACTGCGGTGAGTAATAAAAGTGCCGTTTGGATATTGCAAAATTTGATGTTTGTCTTGTTTTTAGGATTTATTGCCATTATTTATATTGCTAATGCGCATTATACCTATCGAACCGTTAGAGACATTAAAATATTGCAAGAAGAAATAAAAGAGCGACGTAGTATGCTTAATGCACTCAATGCAGAATTGATGCAGAAAAGCAAGAAAGCAGAAATTGCTGCATCTGTTGAACATTTGGGTATAAAACCTAGCAATGAAGGACCTAAGAAAATTATTGTAAAAAAATAAAGTAAGTGAATGGCGAGTAATATCAAAAATGAAGTACTAATAAGGATGTATGTCCTGCTGTTCTTGTTTGTGGCAGCGGCAGTATTCATTTTTGCTAAAGCCGTTCGTATCAGTGTATTTAAGGGAGAAGAATGGCGAAAGGCTGGGAAAGATTTAATCAAACCAAGACCAGTGGAGGCGGAAAGAGGAAATGTTTTAACGGAAGATGGTCAGTTTCTAGCAACTTCCATTCCAGTATTTGATATTTCTTTTGACCCTAACTCTAGCGGCATGAAGGAGGGAGATTTTGAAGCCAATATTGATTCATTAGCTTACCTGCTTTCGACTTATGTAGATAATTCATTTACGCCGGGTGGGTACAAGGACTACCTAACCACCATGAGAAATGAAAAAAAACAATATGTAAAAATCAAACTTAATGCCTCTTATGCGGAAAAAGAAATGATGAGTCGTTTCCCTTTGTTTCGACAAGGGCAGTTCAAAGGAGGTTTTGTCGTACAGCAAAAATATAGAAGAGAGCGACCTTTTGGTCTTTTGGCAAGAAGGACGATTGGCTATGTGCGTGAAGACTTGCCAGCAGTAGGACTAGAAGGTTCATTTGACTATACGTTAAAGGGGGAGCAGGGAGAACAACTTATGATATTGGTGGACGAAAAATCAGAATTGTGGATACCTGTTAGCAATTATGAAGCCATTGAGCCAAAACGTGGTGATGATATTGTAACTACATTGGATATGGAGTTGCAGGATATTACCGAGAAAGCATTACTACGCGCCATGAATTATCATAATGCTGAATGGGGAACAGCCATCGCAATGGAAGTAAAAACAGGCAAAATTAGGGCAATCGCTAATTTAGGACGCACCGACGAAGGTTGGTGGGAAACCTACAACTACGGCATTGGTCAGCCAATTGAACCTGGGTCAACCTTTAAATTAGCCACTATTATGGCGCTATTGGAAGACAAAATAGTAAGTCTGGAAGATTCCATTGACCTTAACAAAGGTAGAATAGAAATTTATGGCAAAACAGTTGTAGATTCATATGCACATGGGTTGGAGAAAAGTACCGTAAGGAAGGCTTTTGAGATTTCTTCAAACGTTGGAATGGCGAGTTTGGTGCATCAGCACTACAATCAAACTCGTGATGAAAAAGGCAATGCAGTCAAAAATGCAGGTCAGTTCATAGATAAACTGAAGCAATTCAAATTACATCTTCCAACAGGCATAAAGATTGAAGGAGAGGCAAGACCTTACCTCAAAACACCTTATAGCACACAAGATGAATGGTCGGGGTTGACCTTGCCGTGGATGTCCTTTGGGTATGAAGTGATGCTTACGCCATTACAGCTATTGACTTTTTATAATGCAGTGGCTAATGATGGGGTATTGATGAAGCCTTACATAGTGAGTGAAATTCAACATATGGGCAAAGTGAAAGAAACTTTTAAACCAGTTATTATAGATCAAGCAATTGCTTCAAAAGCAACGATTAAAAAGGCACAATTGCTCCTCGAAGGAGTTGTTCAAAATGGAACAGCAAAAAAAATAGCTACTGACGATTATCGCTTTGCAGGAAAGACAGGTACAGCACAAGTGGACTATCAAAGACTAAAAAATAGAACACAAATTTCTGGTTATCAAGCCTCTTTCGTAGGTTATTTTCCAGCAGAGGAGCCGCTATATTCTTGTATAGTGGTGATTAATCGTCCTCGTGAACATGGCTTCTATGGTGCAGACGTTGCAGGACCTGTGTTTAGAGAAATTGCAGATAGAACATTTGCCTCGAAAATTGATTTGCATAAGTCAATCAACGAAATGGCAACAGAGAATAAGCATTATAAATTACCATCGAGAAGTGTAGGTGAAAAAAACGATATGGCATATTTAGTTAAGTATTTCGGATTGCCTACCTACGGTGCGGCGGGTTCTGAATGGGTGATGTTGCAAGCTACATCATCAGATTCAATCAAGGTGATAACACGAAAAATGGAAGAACATGAAGTGCCTAATGTGATTGGTATGGGTTTAAGAGATGCGCTTTATGCACTCGAAAATAAAGGATTAGCAGTAGAAGCAGTAGGAATTGGAAAAGTAGTGCAGCAATCTATAAAAGCAGGTACTAAACTAGGCAATTATAAAAAAATTCGGTTGGAATTAAGATAAATAAAAATAGAGCATACGATCAAGCATTTAACAGACATATTATCGAACATAAAGCTAGAGCAAGTGGTGGGCAACACTCATGTTGTTGTTCGACAAATTCAGTTTGATTCTCGAAAAGTCGAGATAGGTGATATGTTTGTTGCTATTAAAGGTAGCCAAGTAAATGGGCATGAATTTATTGAAAAAGCCATAGAAAAAGGGGCAAAAGTAGTAGTTGCGGAAGTGCTACCTAAAGTATTACCAAAAGCGGTTTGCTTTTTGCAGGTGAAAGATAGTGCCGAAGTGTTAGGGCAGTTAGCGGCGAATTATTTTGATTGTCCGTCAGAAAAACTACAACTCATAGGTGTAACAGGCACAAATGGTAAAACGACTACCGTAACCTTGCTTTACGAACTTTTTATGGCACTAGGTTATAAAGTAGGTCTGATTTCGACCATTGAAAATAAGATAGCGGGTCGTACTATACCTGCCACGCACACTACACCAGATGCCGTGTCGCTGAACCAATTAATTGGGCAGATGGTACAGGAGGGATGTAGCTATGCTTTTATGGAAGTTAGCTCCCATGCAATTCATCAAAGACGAATTGCTGGATTACAATATGCAGGGGCGGTATTTACCAACATCACACATGACCATTTGGACTATCACCAAACATTTCAGGCTTATATTGAAGCTAAAAAACGTTTGTTTGATGATTTGCCCAAAACAAGTTTTGCACTCGTGAACGTAGATGATAAGCGCGGCGAAGTCATGCTTCAAAACACCAAGGCGAAAAACTATCGGTATGGATTAAAAAAACTGGCAGATTTCAAAGCAAAAATTATCGAAAATAGCTTGATTGGCTTGCATTTGAAATTGGATGGCAAAGAGTTCCACGGGCGACTGATTGGTGAATTTAATGCCTACAATTTACTAACGGTTTATGCTGTAGCCAATTTGCTGGGGCAAAACAAGACCGAAGTAATGAAGGCATTAAGTCAGCTAAAAGCGGCGGAGGGGAGGTTTGATTATCTTTATCATGCAGAAAAAAAGATTGTCGGTATTGTGGATTATGCACACACTCCCGATGCTTTGGAAAAGGTATTGACTACGATAAACGACTTAAAGCAAAATGGCAAAGTCATTACAGTAGTGGGTTGTGGCGGTAATAGAGATAAAACAAAGCGACCTGAAATGGCAAAAATTGCTTGCAAATGGAGTGATCAAGTTATTTTAACTTCTGATAATCCGCGAAGCGAAATGCCGGAGCAAATTATTCGAGAGATGGAAGCTGGTGTGTTATTGGAGTGGGCAAAAAAGGTGCTTAGTATAACGGATAGAAAACAGGCTATAAAAACAGCAATAAAATTAGCACTGACCAACGATGTAATTTTGGTGGCGGGCAAAGGGCATGAAAAATATCAAGAAATCAACGGGGTGAAATATCCCTTCGACGATAAACAGATTCTAAAAGAAGAACTGTTCTCCTAAAATATTATAAAAATAAGGCTCTTTAAGCCATTTTATGATATTTTAGATTTGACATTTGAATAACTGACCAATCAAGATGGATAAATGATGCAATAAAGTGTAGTAGATTCAATAT
>DAITMC010000242.1:0-5254 GCA_036835365.1 Saprospiraceae bacterium | reverse complement strand
ACCAGCGGCGGAAGCGGGCGGCGGATTTGAGAAAGCTAGAGACAATGCAGAAGCGGTTGAGAGGATAAATGACTTTGTTAAAGTTAAAGCCTACGATGGATTAATTAGGGCTAACCGAGTATGAGACTAGATTTGGGAATGTGATTACGTCAGGGAGGAGGGAGTGTTTTATATAATCTGAAGTTAGGCTAACTACCGCAATCGAGACACATGCGAAAAAATCAATTCTAGCTAGCATCTATATTTCAAGGTATTTTATCTGAGCCATAAAATATCCCAAAACTCTCCAATAAACTGCTTGATCGGAATCTCAAATGCATTATCATCATGGAATTATTCATTCTTTTAGCAATTGTATTGGCTTTTGGATTTTGTCTTTTTCAGAGTTACAACGAGAATAAAGTACTTAAAAAATCTCTCGCTAGATATCAAGACTTGGCATCCCAAGAAGAGTACCAGAAGATTTTGGCAGCGGATATATCCTCGAAACAAAAGGAAGTTTTTAGAATTGATGGTGAATTCAGGCGCATAGTAAGCAAATATGAAAATCTTTGCTCTCAAGACAAACTTGAAGAATACTTGAGGTCTGATATTCAAGCAAAAAAAGAAGAACTTTCTCGTATCAACAATACGACAGATAAACTGTTGCTAAAAATTAGTGATCTTCAGAAGAAAGTTAATGAATTAGGAGAAGAAGACTATATTCAGTCGTTTGGACTTTATCAACCAAAATATGACTTTATAAATGCTGGTAGTTATAAAGATCAGCTAAAGCAAGTCAAAGCTAAGCAAAGGAAAATGGTGAAAGACAATGAAGCAGTAATGTGTGATACATCTTGGACTATTCAAGGCAGTGAAAAAGAAGGCCAAAGAATGGTTCAAAACTTCCAAAGATTGCTGCTTACAATATTTAACGCAGAATGTGATTCATTTGTCTCAAAGCTTAAATACAACAGCAATGTTGAAGCAGTCGAGGCAAAGATGACAAAAGTTTTTGACAAACTGAATAAAAGTGCAAAGGTCATTCATTGTGAAATAAATAAAAAATATCTTGGGCTAAAGTTTCAAGAACTCTCTCTTCAGTATCAGGTAGAGTGTGAAATTCAAGAAGAAAGAGAACGAGAGAAAGCTATTCGAGAAGAAGCAAAGGAGCGTAGAAAGCTTGAAGGCTATATGAAGGCGGCAGAAGAAGCAGAAGAAAGAGAGTATCGATTTCGCCAAGAACTTGAGGTTGCTCTTAAAGAACAAGAACTAAGTTATGGAGTGGAGAAAGAAAAGTTAGAAATACAGATTCACGGCCTTAGGCAGAAGCTTGAAAAGGCTATGACTGATAAAGACAATGCAAATGAGCAGGTTGCTCTTGAGAAAGCCGGTAATTTATATGTCATTTCAAATATTGGTTCTTTTGGACGGGATAATTATAGGATCTGCATGACCAAGAAAAGTGGTGATCCTGATGATTATGTTGGCAGCATGGGAGCATCAACGCCTTTCCCATTTGATATACATCTAAAATTTATATCAGAAAATGCTTTGGAAACGTTATCCCAACTTCATCAAGTGTTTTCAGACAGAAGAGTGAATAAGGCGAGAAGTGAAAGGAAAGGTTTTTTCCAAGTTTCACTTGATGAAATAATAGCTGAAGTGGAAAGAATAAAGCGAGATACCGGAAACATAAAAAGTATTCAGCTAATAAGTAAAACTCCACAGGCCTATGACTACAGAAGAACGCTGGCTATTGAGCGTAAAGCACAAGATGGTCAAAGTACAAAAACCATCAAGTTAGATGATGAAATTGCTTAAGCAAATTAGATAGAGCGAGCAATTCTAAAGCCTACATTATTTGAGCGGCTATGAGCATCATCAAAGATTCGGTACGCAGATCTACAAAGACGTGATTCATTTCTCCAAGATCCTCCTCTTAAAACACGTTTTTTATTGTCATTAGAGTTAACCCATACTTCGCCATTGCTAGGTGCTCCTTCATAACTTTCGTGCCAGTGATCTTCGCACCATTCCCAAACATTACCATGCATATCAAATAGACCAAATGCATTGGGGAAAGGATAATTATTTGTAGGAACAGTATACTCTGAGTCAAAATTTGCTAGATGACGATTGATTGAATAGCCAAAGTGAAAAGGGGTGTAGGTTCTAGCTCGACAGGCATACTCCCATTCTGCTTCTGTAGGTAATCTGTATTTATAACCAGTCTCTTTACTTAATCGATTACAAAACTCACAGACTTCATACCAAGAGACACCTACTACTGGATGATTATGGCCTCCTTTAAGGCAGGGTCTTAGGGGTATTTCAAGATTGACTTTTGGGAGCTTAGCAACTTCTTTCCATTGACTCTTTGTTATAGGTAATTGTCCGAGCAAAAACGATTTAATATTTACTGTATGTTTTGGCAATTCCTCAGGAACTGCTTTTTCTTCCTGCGAGCCCATCGTGAAATGGCCACCAGGAATTGCAACCATAAGAATTGGTGTACTAACAATTGACTCAACTATGTATTTCCCCAGGCCTTTATGTCGATCAACATTTTGACCATTTGCATCTAGGGTTATAAATTCAAAATTAAAGGGATAGCCTTCCACATCGGATAAGCTATTATTTTCATTAATCAAGTCATTTAAAACTTGGTTGCTAGCCTGAGAAGGCAAATCGATACGTTTATTTTTTCCCTTATCACTCTGACTTGAGGATTCGGCAATTGACAGCCAGATATCTGATGATCTTGACCGTTCAGCAATTCTTTCTATGGCTTTCATATAAGAATTTTGCTCCGAGGGTGAAAGTATGAAAATTTGCCCCCATAAATCCTTTGCCAGTGATAACTGGCCTGCTCCTTCAGCATCTAATGCATCTTTTTTTAATGAAAGAACCTTTTCAATAATTTTATGGCTTCTTGTTTTTCTTTGAGTTTTTCTCCTATTCTCATCTCTTGATTCAGTACTGCTTGCCGTAGCTTGCCTCAAAGATGGCGGAAAAAGGGGGAGGTTTGCTCTAGTCGCTGAGTCGCAACTAATATGCGGAGTTTGTATGGGCTTTTGATACTTTCTATTTAATGCTATAGATTCTCGTTGTAGATCTTTTTCAGCTTGCTCTATCGTAAGATTATTTTGATTGACATGCTTCTTGAAAAGTTCTAACAAGACATAGGTGAATGAGCCCAGGGACACTGGCTGTCCAATTTCCCAGGAAGACTCATATGGCTGACATGAAAAAAAAGTTGTAACTCCTTCATAGCCTGATTCACCATATCCATGCCCCTTTCTTCCGTCAACACGACAGGAATCAATTATGAGGAATTTATAGCCTGCTCCACTACAATTTAACTTTTGTGATATGTAGTCCAAAGCTATGCATGTGATATCAGGAAATTCTGTATCACCATCAGCAGGTACTACATAATCCCTACCAGAATAACGGACACCATGCCCACTAAAAAATAGCCATAAGCTATCACTTGGACTTAGGAATGAGCCAGAAAACTGCTTCTCAAAAAATCTTATTAAAGGCGTTCTGTAAGGTTTTGTGTTCTCACCTTTATAATTCACTGAGTCTTCTGCGAAAAGTAAAACCTCATCAAAACCTGCCTCGCTCTTGAAAAAGTTTGCAATACTTTGCGCATCTTTTTTTGCATATTCCAGATTTTGCAAAGATGCGAACTGATATTCATTTATACCAATTGAAATAGCCCAATTCCTAGCCACTATATTACTCGCGTTTAAACAGATCTCTTAAACTTTAATGTGATCGCTCCTTTGCTACTAGCTTCTCCGCTGCAAGTACCTACAATACCAACTTGACCTTTGCTATTAATTTCGACTACGAGATTTACCTCGTCTAGCTTCATATCGAATTGCCCAGCAGCATGTTCTTCTGCCTGTCGAATTAATTTGCCTACAAAACGCATTGTTCTATTCCATTCTGTATCAATAGTCTCCGAATTTACAGGACTTAGATTCAAAGCAGAAGCAACTTTTTGGGTGATATTCTGCCCCCATCCCTTTTGCCCATCCGGCATATTGGTATCTGGCAAATCCCATGTTGCAATCCAAATTTTATCTTCAGACATAGGTAATGTTCCTGCTAACTATATTTATAATAGTACCTCCATGGTAACAGTCTGCATGCCTAGGCTTCTGACCCGATCTAATGTTTCCCATTGGCTTTAGTAAGTTTTTCCTTGCCATCCGTCTCCATAGATCGTGTGCTAAACATTTAACATCAGTTTACGCAATGTAAATATAGCTACAGCTACAGAATTCTGTAATTTATGCAAGTCTGTAAGGCCCACTGCTCGGTAAAATTGCTAACATTAAAGCCTTAGAACCAAGTGTAAAGTCACTTTTCTCCAACATAGATGCAAGTCGTCCTCCCTCCTGAATTAGAACAACTCATCCAACGCCAGCTCGCCGCTGGCAAATACCAATCTGCCTTAGAGGTCATCACAGCAGGCATACAGCTGCTCGACCAGCAAGACGACATCTATCAAGGGCGACTCCCCGAACTCCAGCAAGATGCCCAGATCGGCTGGGAAGCAGCCCAGCGCGGCGACCTCGTCGAAGGCCCTTCCGCCATGGCCCAGATTCGAGAAAACCTGCGGTCTCGCCACGCCTCCGCCGAATAATGGCCCCTCAGTTTTACCTAACCCAGCCTGCCATTCAAGACATCGAGGCCATTGCAGACTACATCGCCGGTCAGACTGGGCTCCAACAGGCCGAGCGCTTCCTCTCAAAGCTCGATGCCAAATTTGCCAGAATTACCCAATTCCCTAACCTGGGGCGGCCACGCGACGAAATCCTCCCAGAGCTGCGCAGCCTCTCATTGGAGAGCTACCTCATTCTCTACACCGCAACCGAATCTAGAGTAGACATCTTACGAGTCGTCAGTGGCTACCGCGATCTGACGAGCTTGTTCACAGACGACGAAGAGTAATCAATTTTCGGTAGACGCGGTAGACGCCCGGTAGACAGAGTGTCTACCGGGCAAAAGCCTCTATCCACAAGCCCTTCAGCCATTTCGGTAGACGGTAGACACTTTCTTAGCAATTCCTTACTGGCAAACCCTGTCTACTTGTCTACCGTTTCGCTACAACCCTTACCCACCAATACTTTCAGCGGTAGACAGGGTGTCTACCGTTTCCTCAAATCTGTCTACCGCGTCTACCGTTGCCCGCCACCGCAGCCGATTCCCCATCCCCTGGGTTTCCCCATACCCCATCGCCTCCAGCTCCAAAAAA
>DAITMC010000241.1:0-5265 GCA_036835365.1 Saprospiraceae bacterium | reverse complement strand
CGGCAATCCCGATACTCAAAATGATGTCATTACGGCGGATTGTGGCTGTGCGGGCGCACCGGTAAATGTATGCGCTACGATTCAAGTTAGCAATCCTGGTATAGGCTTAACGCAGGAATTTTGCGAAGGGTCAAGTTTACCGACTTTGCGCATTACTGTGGAAGCAGGGGAAACTGTGGATTGGTATGATGCGCCAACTGGGGGCAATTTAGTTTTACAAGGCAACCGTTTCTTTAGACCTAATGCAGCAGGGTTATACTATGCGGAAATTCGAAACATGGAATTTGGCTGTACTAGCACTAATCGTACTTTGGTAGAACTAAAGGAGGTGTCAAATTATGATATTCAACTTACGGAATATGTTTGTTCGCAAGCACAAGTTGGCGTAAGTGTTCAGAATTTAATCAGTATGGCAGGTTGTGATAGTATAATAACCACCACGCGCCTTTATCAAGCCCCTGTGCAGACTAACTTAACAGCGATTACTTGCGACCGCAATCAAGCAGGTGTTGAGACTATTCGCCTACGCAGCCAATACGGTTGCGATAGTTTAGTGGTTACGAACTATATTTTTCAATCTGCCGATACCACCTATCTCAACCGTATTACTTGTGTTCCTTCGGGAGCGGGAACGCGCAGCCAGAGATTGAGCAATCGGTATGGCTGCGATAGTCTAGTAATTACGCTGACTACATTACAATCCTCCCCTGCCACTAATCTAACGCAAACCATTTGCCAAGGCGAAACCTACCGATTTGGCAATCAAACGCTCAGTCAATCGGGTAACTATCAGCAGCTATTGAGCAATCAATATGGTTGTGATAGTATCGTCAATTTAGCATTGCAAGTCATTGAAGTAACACCAGCTGGCAGCGGTATCACGGTAGAAGGTTGTGAGGGGGCATTGTTACCGAATATAACGATTCCAAATTTGAGGGCAGGCGAAACCGTGGACTGGTACAATGCACCAGTGGGAGGGCAGTTGATTGCGAGCAATCAGCCTAGTTTCCGCCCAGCCAGTGCAGGTACTTACTATGCTCAAACTCGAAATATTGCCTATAGCTGTTTAAGCGCAGCTCGAACCCCTGTGGTAGTCAACTTGAATCCTGTGGAAGTCAATACCCAAGTGCTGTATGTCTGTACGCCAAATGAAGTGCGTAGGGACACTACTTTTGGTTTTACAAATATTGGTTGCGATGTGTATAACATCAAAGATTATCACTTAGGCATTTCGCCTGTTACTAGATTGGAAGCTACCACTTGCAATCCAAATCAAATAGGGTTGGATAGTATGTTGCTTATCAATCAATTCGGCTGTGATAGCTTAGTGATTACCAATTATGTTTATACAGGTATTGTTAATAGCATTCAGACCGACTTTCGTTTTACTTGCAATCCTAATGAAGTGGGTGTAGATACGACTTACCTCACAGAAAATGGACAATGTGGCTTATTGATTACTACGACTCATCCTTACCAAACCACTGCCCCCACAGTGATTCGTGAATTTGTTTGCGATAGGGATTTAGCAGGGCTTGATACCATCTTTTATAACAATCAATATGGTTGCGATAGTTTAATTATTTACAATAGAACATTCCGTCAAACACCTGTCACAGCACAAGAACGATATAGTTGCAACATCAATCAGGTGGAAATTGATACATTTTTCTTACGAACTAGCTATGGCTGTGATAGCTTGGTGATTACTAAGCTACTTCCTGCCGAGGATTCACCAGTTACTAAAATTAATAATACAACTTGTAATAAAAATTTAGCGGGCATCAATACGCAGTTATATCAAAACCAGTATGGCTGTGATAGCTTGGTGGAAATCATCACTATTTACTTAGGTAGCAATCCAACTTTCAATACATTCAATACCTGCGACCTGAGCTATTTGGGCAAGCGGGATACAGTTCGCTTTACCAATCGCTATGGCTGCGATAGTTTAATTATCACCTCTTACATTTTATTGCCTAACTCAGCAGAGACTTATCGGGTAGCTTATACCTGTAACCCAATAAAGGATTTAATTTATGATACCTTAGCCTTTACCAATCAATACGGCTGCGATAGTTTAATTATTACTTTAAATATATTAGACAATACGCCTGTAGTGGAACGAACAGTTTACAGTTGTAATCCTCAACAGACTGGTAGAGATACTATCAGGTATCAGCGGTCCAATGCTTGTGATAGTTTGGTGGTATTGTCCTATGTAAATGTGACCACACCAGTGCAAAGGACGTATCTCACTAATTGCGATTTTACTCAAGTGGGTACGCAAACTTTCATTTATCAGAATCAGTATGGCTGTGATAGCATTATTGTGCAAGAAACTGAATTACTGGCTAGTTCTAATCCGACGATAATCCGAAATAAGAATTGCCGTATTTCAGAAACAGGTGTAGATACTATCTTCCAGACCAATCGGGCAGGTTGTGATAGTTTGATTATCACCATTACCACTTACGAACCTAGAGATGTAGTAAGAAGAAACGAAACCACCTGCTCTATTAATCAAATCGGTAGAGATACCTTAGTGCTACTCAGTAGTGCTGGCTGTGATAGTATGATAGTGGTGAATAAAACTTATCAACCGATAGTAGCCACTCTCAATGAGGCGATCTGTGATGGCAGTAGTTTTTATTTCAATGGACAACGCTTATATCAAGCCGGTACTTATCGAGATACCCTCAAAACCCACAATGGTCAGTGCGATAGTATCATAGTTTTGAATTTACAACTTAGTCAACCGACAGAAAATGTGGTGGAAACTCAATTTTGTAAAGGCACTAGCTATCTTTTTGCAGGCGAGCAGCTCACAAAAGCGGGTAGATATGAACATACATTTACGGCTTCAACAGGTTGCGATAGCATCGTATTGTTAATTTTAGAGGAAACCGTTGGTGCTGAGTTATCTCTAGCTGATGATACTATTTCGTTTATTGCTAGCGAAGGCAGTGTCGAACTTAATCTACTCGACAACGACAAAATACCAGCAAAGGACGAACGATTGTTTAAAATATTGGAATCACCCACCAAGGGAAACCTTCAAGAACGCGGAGAACAGTTAATGTATGCCTTAGCACCCGCTTTTAGTGAGTTTTTAGGGATAGATTCGCTGAGGTATGAAGTATGTTTAACGGCTTGCCCAAGTTATTGTGATACCGCTAATGTACAGATTCAGGTCTCTTTAACCTGCTTAGATTCTATTGTAGCCAATATTCCTAAGGCTTTTGACCCAGATAGCCAGTTCAGCGAAAACCGCATATTTGACCCACTATCTAAAGTATCCAACGAATGTTTTGAGCAACCCGATAATGCAGAATTGTTAATTCTGACCCGTACAGGTGAATTGATTTATAAAAGTAGCGCACCTTATCGCCCATGGGAAGGTAGAAGTAGCAAAGACCAACGGCTTCCCGATGGGATATATTATTACTTCTTACGTTTTGATTTGAATGGAGAACAACAATTACCAGTAAAAGGATTTGTTATGATCTTGAGCCAAAGCAGATAAGGCGGGAAGTAAGCCATAAACTCGTTTGAGACTTTTTGCCTTCGAGATTTCGGAAGTCTATAACGCACTTAATTTCGATAATTTGTTTTATCTTAGAGCATTCTATCATAAAACTGAATCAAAGTGATGAAATCAACTTTATTACTCATTTTTTCTTTGTGGATATTTGGTCTTTGTGGACAAAACCAAGCTACTTTTTATATTACGCACCAAGAAAAAGCATCTTTGGACGGCAGATTACTGCTCATGCTTTCTAAAGATGATGCGAATGAGCCTCGTTTCCAAATTTTAGATGGACCTAATACTCAATTAATTTTTGGATTGGATGTAGAAAACTGGAAAGCTAATGTACCGATGATTATGGATGGCGCAGCTTTTGGTTATCCGATTCAAAGCATTCATGAAGTGCCAGCGGGAGAATACTCGGTTCAGGTACTACTGCATCAATACGAAACGTTCAAGCGCGCAGATGGGCATACCGTGAAACTACCTATGGATAGGGGCGAGGGGCAGCAATGGAATCTCGCACCAGGCAATATTTACAATGCTCCAAAGAAGATAATCATTGCGGAAAATAGTAAGCAAATTATTCATATTGAACTCAATCAAAAAATTCCACCCATTGAGCCACCGAAGGATACTAAGTACATCAAGCACGTCAAGATACAGTCTAAACTGCTAACTGAATTTTGGGGCAGACCCATGTACTTGGGGGCACATGTACTTTTGCCAGAAGGTTTTGATGAACACCCTAACGTAAAATATCCTTTGGCTATCTTTCACGGTCATTTTCCTTATGATTTTGATGGTTTTCGCACCACCCCACCTGACCCAAACTTAAAACCAGATTATAGCCCACGCTTTAAACTTGAAGGTTACAATAAAATTGTTCAGCAAGAAGCCTATGACTTTTACAAAATGTGGACTGGTCCTAATTTTCCTAGAGTGCTGGCTATTGAAATTCAACACGCTAATCCTTACTACGACGATTCTTATGCGGTTAATTCTGAAAACTTAGGTCCTTACGGCGATGCTATCACTTATGAGTTAATTCCTTACATTGAAAAACAATTTAGAGGCATAGGTGAAGGCTGGGCGCGCTTCACTTATGGCGGTTCGACAGGAGGTTGGGAGGCATTGGCAGTGCAAGTAAAATACCCTACCGAATATAATGGTTGTTACGCAGCTTGTCCTGACCCAGTAGATTTTCGAGCCTTTTGTTTAGTGGATATTTACAAGGACAAAAACGCATATTACTTGGATAGTCCTTTCAAAAAGACCTTGCGTCCTGGTCATCGGGATTATCTAGGTAATGTGGATGCCATGTTACAGGAAATGAATATGCGAGAATTAGCATTAGGCACGAAAAGTCGCTCAGGGCAACAATGGGATATTTGGGAAGCGGTGTATTCACCAGTCGGTAAAGATGGCTACCCGCAACGCATTTGGGATAAATTGACAGGCGAAATTAATCAAGACGTAGCCAATTATTGGAAAGAAAACTACGATTTGGCATACATTATAAAAAGAGATTGGGCTAAACATGGAAAAGATTGGGCAGGAAAAATAAATTCCTACTGCGGCGACATGGATAATTACTACTTAAACAATGCCGTTTATTTGCTGGAAGACATATTAAAATCATTAGAAAATCCCGTTTATGGCGGAGAAGTAACCTACGGCGACCGAGCGGAACATTGTTGGAATGGCGACCCTACCCAACCAAATTATATTTCTCG
>DAITMC010000240.1:0-5277 GCA_036835365.1 Saprospiraceae bacterium | reverse complement strand
ATAAGAATTAGCAAACGTTCTGCTCGACCGTAAGGAATAATTAATACCGCTGATTTTTTTGAGAACCATTGTAAAGCAATAGGGTAACGCCAAAGTAACTTAGCTCTTCTTCCACTCTTCGTTCGCTGTTGTTAAGTATTTTTTCAAGATTGGTAAAGTCTAAGCTCCTCATAGGCACTTGAACATAAGGTCGCAAAGAAATGGATAAAAAAGTGCTTGCTTTTACAAAGAAACCTGCATAGAAGCGACCCGCCCAACGGCTTTCGGTAAGCAATATTTCTTCTTCTATTGTGTTAGTGCCATAACGCAAGCGTACCACATCGTTACTCACACCTGCGCCTATGACGAAGTTATCAAAATGAGTTTGGGCAGAAAAAGTTATAGTACGCAATCTAGTTTTTAGTGTATTCGTAAAACTTCTACCATTTGCAGGATTTACGCCTCGGGCGGTTAAATCTCTTGGTTTTTCTGACCAAATGGCTTCAAAACTGATATTATTCGAGGTTCTATAACTTAATCCTACTGCCATACCGTTCATCAAGTTGTAGCTACCAAAACTTTCTTGCAAGCTATCTTGTCCTAGTTTGTACTGGTTAAGTATGTCATTGTAGCTATTTGCAGGTGTATATCCACCCTCATAACCTCCTATAATGTTGAGTTGCGCCACCAACATAGAATGGGAAGCAAGCAAAAATATAGCGATTAAGGTAGTTTTGACGATATGTTTTATCATTTCATACTCATTTGAATAAATTACTAATGTTCAAATAGTTATTAGTAACTTAATTTTTTCAATGGCAAAGATAAACTATTTTACTTTGTTGCTGCTAATGCAAAGTTTAATCCCACGCTAAAATCAAAGTTATTCGCTCTGTTAGGACTAAATAGTGGAAAAAAACCATTTGTGATGCCATATAATTGCAAAGCACCAAGATTCAATATAAAATTGCCCCCAAAATGGTGAGCAGGCTCATTATAAATAGAGTAGTGCGCTCCTGCTGAGAACCAATGGGTAAACTGATATTGTAGTTGAAGACCTAGTGCTGAACGTAAGCGTTCTTGATACCAATTGCCATAAAAGGAAGTGCCTAAAGTCAAGCGGTCGTTTAATTCGTAATTGGCAAAAAAGTAGAATCTTGTCGGTAGATTTGTTTGATAAGAGGTATTAGTCGTTTGTATGTCCAAAATAGTTTTCAAGGAATCAATAGATTGATTGATAGATAGAGAATCGTTGAGAAAATCTCTAGCAATATCTAGTCCGGCGTACTCGTATATTCCTTTGGTGCTATAATTACTAACGTTTTTGTTCCATTTGATGCTACCTACATCTAATACACTTAATCCTAAAGTTGTTTTTTTATTACTTAGCGTTAACCCAAAATCAAAGGCTAGACCACGATTTGAGCCTAAAAAGTCTCCCCATCTAATGTCGTTAATAGTGACAACATTATTCAAATCGTCAAATCCGTTATATTGAAATAAGGAGGAAGTATTAATTTGATAATCTGTCGTTAATTGAAGTTGATAAATTTCTTCTTCGGTTCTTAGTGAAAGCTGATTGCTAGTCGTAGAAATATCGGCAATACCATTTAAAAATTTCACTTTTCCCCCTACACGAAGTTGCTCAAGGGGTTGAATGGCAATTCCTAATCCTAATTCACTATGTGCAAATAGCTGCAAGTTGTGGCTCAAATCTACCGTTTCACCGACAAATGGAGTATTGCCTTGACTAATGAATTGTGGTAATGTTTTGGGATAATCCAGCCATGCTTGCCCACGAATGGCGTGATGTGCGCTTAAATGTACTTTGCCCAGCCAAAAGCCTAAACTGATGGTTTCTAGTTGCAGCGCGCCTGTTATCCTATTTTGGGCGGCAAGTTCCTCAATTGCACGATTGGGCGTAAGCAAGGTTTTACCCTCGTCGTTTTCTTGAATCCAATCGCCAAACGATGCTCCAGAAAAATAAATACTATTGTAGAAGCTCGGCAAGCCTATTGAAAGTTTACTATCAGGCACTAACGCCGGATTAGTACGGTTGGATTGCCAAATGTCGTGCAACAAATTAAGTTGTGTTTCTTGTTGGGCGTAGCTACAAAAAAAAACAAATGAACATAATATTGAAACTAGGCTATTTTTCATGTATTCTGCTTAAAACGATTTAAAAACCAATAAATGCACCAATTTTGATAGACAAATCTTGTTTGTCAAATACTTTAACTGCCACTTTTCCTTCGTTGGTGCTATCAAAAGTGGTTTGTAGAATCATCTTTTTAGCGTTGCGAATTTTATTGAATTGAGCATTATCGAATGGCACATAGGTAACTTGCTCGCTGGCAGAAATGACCTCACCTTGTGCATTCACCTTAGCAGGTGCAACTATTCTTTGTGGTTTAGTAAACAAAGAATCAATCGAGCGATTGTCAGCATCTAAAAAAATGCCTTGAAGCGTAACCCCTAAAGGAATTTTATTAATGGTAACTATTTTGAGTTGCATAGAGGTAGCGTTATCAAAATCAGAAAGATTAATTATAGTAGTATCGCTCACACTGAAATTGCGTGCTCTACCCCAGAGCGGAAATTCAGCATCAATGCTATATGCAAAATAACTGGAATCTGTGATGAAGCCCGACACATCAGCATTTGGTGTGGGAACAGCATCGATATCATATATCAAAGCCGTAGGACCAGCATTCACTATTTCACCAATATTTGAGTTCTGATCATTAAAAACAAAGCTAGTACCCTTTACTTTACCTTTTTCTTCAAAAGAAGGATAATTAAAATCAAAACCTGTTTGTCGGAAAGGGCTTTCTAAAGGTAACCTATCATCATTGATGGTAATAATATCCATGACACGTACGCGCGCAGTGGCAGGAAACCCAAATGAATTTTGTATGTTAATCGTTACAGTGGGTGATTCAAACAACACTTCGCCATTTACCCAATCTTTGTAAAAATCAATCTCTAAAGTATCTAGTTCCCCCGCAAATATTTGTGAGGCTAAAATACCTTCAAAATAAGTAAAATCTAAATTGCGAGGAATGAGCAAAAAGTTGCTCACTTTTACTTTCTCGTTGTTGTCATCTATCGCAGAATACTTAAAATAAATAGAGTCATTGAGTGGTCTCAACTCTACGCCATTAAGGTCAAAACTGGATGTTGGCAAACTAGAGAAAGCGGGGACAATATGTGTACGACTCAACGGAACATTGTCCTTAAGAATTTGCGGTAGCGAAATTGTTATTCTAATTTGATTAGAATTGTTGTTGAAAAAAGAGTAATCTAACTGTCCATTCTTAAATCGAATGAGGTCAACTTTTATAGTTGAAGTAGAAATAGGGAATCCAAAAAGAGTATCAATGACAGGAATAACTGGAGGAATAGTAGAATTAATACCATCAAAAACTTCCTGACTACTTCTAATAATGGTGTCGCCTCTGTAAAAAAACTTGAGCAAACCGTCGGACTCAACTAAGAGCGAAGTATTATCATCAAACCCGGCAATGAGGTCAAGTGGTGTTATTCTACTGTTGATAAGTGGAAAAGCATACGTTGGGTCGCTTTCGACCCCCTCAATATCTAGCAATTTAGAGCAAGCTGTATGGATGACTACCAGCAACAACAACAAGTAAAAAAGTCTTAACATAGGAGATTTCTTTTATGCACTAAAGATTTTGTACCGACAAGAAATATCGTCGGGCGCAATCGTAAAAAAATAAAATTTAAAAACATTTAACTGAGGAGTACAATGTAAGAAACGGCTAGTAAGTGCAAATGTAACGTAGCGCACAAAAAAATATTAGTAAAACTCATCTTTTTTTTAAACTTGTACGCATCTTTAACCCATCGAATTTTTTATTAAAATACAACTAGAATATGAGTTTATTGACTGTTGGAACAGTGGCATTTGACAAAATTCAAACCCCATTTGGTTTAGCTGAAAAAATTGTAGGTGGTGCTGCTACTTATGCTTCGCTAGCGGCGTCCTATTTTACAGATAATATTTATTTGGTAGCTGTTGTAGGGGATGACTTTTCTCAACCTGTTCTTGAAGATATGGGCAAAAGAGGAATTAATTTGGAGGGACTACAAATAAAGAAAGGTGAAAAATCTTTCTTTTGGTCAGGGCGTTATCATACCAACATGAATGACCGAGATACATTGGATACACAATTAAATGTACTAGCCGGTTTTAACCCAACGCTACCACAGCGTTACAAGAATGCTCAATATGTACTCTTGGGAAACTTAACGCCCGATGTGCAAATGAGGGTAATTGAGCAAATGTCTGAACGTCCAAAGCTCATTGCGTTAGATACTATGAATTATTGGATTAGCAGTGCTTTGGAGGAGCTAAAAGCAGTTATCAAAAAAGTAGATATGCTTATTATTAATGACGAAGAAGCCAGATTACTTTCGGGAGAATATTCCTTAGTCAAAGCAGCCAGAGTAATCCTGAAAATGGGACCTCACATTTTAGCCATTAAAAAAGGAGAGCATGGCGCACTCTTGTTTCAAGGAGACCAAATTTTCTTTGCCCCCGCATTGCCGCTAGCTGAAGTATTTGACCCCACAGGCGCAGGTGATACCTTTGCAGGAGGAATGATGGGTTATTTGGCAAAAACAGGAGGTATATCATTTGAAAATATCAAAGCGGCTGTCATTCATGGCTCGGCAATGGCTTCTTTTTGTGTAGAAAAGTTTGGGATTACTCGACTAACCGAATTAAAGAGTGCAGAAATCAGCCAAAGAGTGCAAGAATTTGTTCAATTAGTGAGGTTCTCAGTGTAAAAACTGTTTACTTCTTCATAAAATGATTATCTTAACGCTTTATTTTTTATTTAAAATTATTGTCAATATGAAAAAATATATTCTTTTTACGCTAATACTATCCATGTTCAGCACCATGACAGTTGTGGCGCAAGACAATACCTCTGCCATTCAAACAGAGTTACAAAAATGGCAGCAAACGTATAATTTAGATGCTGATCAACAAACCGTGGTAAAGACAATTTTGGAGCACAAATATGAAAATCTGACAGAATTGGCTACCATAAAGGAGACAGAGCCAGTCATTTATCAAGAAAAATTGCTGACGGTGGAAAAGCAAACTAGAATGGCAGTAAAAAGCATCCTCACCGAGCAGCAGTTACTTATTTATGAAAAAGAGGAAACCGTTAGAATGCAAAAGATAAAAAAGCGTATGGTTGAAATGGAAGCAGCAGAGCCCGCAGAAAAGAAAGAAAAATTGAGTAAGGCAGTTAAAGAAATGGATTA
>DAITMC010000239.1:0-5296 GCA_036835365.1 Saprospiraceae bacterium | reverse complement strand
TGAGTTCCGTATGCAACCTGATAGCAAAGATGTAACAGTGGGTAGTGGAGTAAGCACTAACAACAACCCGATAAATGTTATTATTGGCAACGTTACTGGTCGGGTAGGGCAAGAAATTAGAGTTCCTATCACAGTATCCAATTTTGTAGATATGGAAAGTCTTCAATTTGGCTTTCGTTACAATCCTGCTTTGTTGCAGTTTGTGCGCATTGATGCGTTGAATCTGCAAGACCTTACCCTAGGTAGCTTTGGTACACCTGATAATCCAAATGTTGATGCAGGAGAAATCACGATGGCATGGTCAAATTTGTCTTCCTCTTCCACGACTGTGCCCGATGGTACAAAAATATTTGAGCTTGTTTTTAACATCATTTCGGGAAGTCAATCCAGTACTATTATTTCCATCGTAGGCGACAGAATTGCCTTAGAAGCGCGTCGAGCCAATGCGGGGGCAGTAACTATTACGCCAGTAAATGCAACGGTAACCATTCAACCCAATGACACCCCGAGTGGACCGCTCATTGTTAGTGCAGGTAGTGCAACGGGAGAAATTGGACAACAGGTGTGTATCCCCTTTACCGTACAAAATTTTACTAATTTAGAAAGTCTTCAATTTGGTATTACTTACAATACAACAATACTTCAATTTAATAGCATTCGCAATTTTAATTTGGAAGGATTATCGGCAACCAACTTTGGTACGCCTCCTGCGGTGTCAGCAGGTAGCATTATCTTTTCTTGGAGCAATACCGCAGGTGGTGCTTCAAGTGTTCCTAATAACACAGCGATTTTTGAAGTATGTTTCAATGCCATAGCTCCTGGCGCTGCGACAGTTGGCTATGGTGGTAGTAACACAGAAGCGATTAGGAACAATGCTCCTATACAAGTAACTACTAATCCAGGCATGGTAACGGTACAAGGCAGTGGTATTTCCGATGAGTTTAGCTTGAATTTACCTACGTTAACTACACCGCCCAATAGTAGAATCTGTTTAAATGTAAGTGTAGCTGGCTTCAGAAATATTGCATCGCTTCAATATAGCATGAGATGGAATCCTGCGGTGTTGCGTTTTTCAGGCTTAGAAGGATTTAACCCTAGTTTAAATGAATTGGGAATGTCTAGCTTTGGTACTACGGCTACTGATATGGGGCGCTTAATTATGTCATGGGACGATGCAAGAGGTGTTAACTTAAATGATGGTACGGTTATTTATCAAATTTGCTTTGATGCTATCGGTACATCGGGACAAAATAGTACAGTAGAATTTACAGGACAACCCCTTGGCATAGAGGTGATTAGCGCTTCAGCGGAAATTGTGCCATTTAAACAAACGGTGGGTAGGGTTAATATTTTTGGAACACCGCTGCCTTCTGCTTGTGACCAAAATGCTTTACCCGTTTGCGCTTCCAAAGAAACAGCTAGTGTGGGGGAAGAAGTCTGTACTCGTATCACTGCTCAAAATTTTAATCGTATTATCAGTGCGCAGTTTGCAATAAAATTTGATACCGATATTCTGACCTACAAAGAAATTAGATTAGGTAATAATCCCCTTAACCTTAGCTTGGACGTTAATCTTGGCGTATTTGCTAATGATGGACTGGTTAGCTTCCGCTGGGATGATGCTACGCTAGCAGAAGTAACGATAGCTAACGACACAGAGTTGTTTCGTATTTGCTACACCGCAAAAGAAATAGGCACATCATTAATTAGTTATCAAGACCTTCCAGCCAGTACTATTGAAGTAATAAATTCTAGCTCTAATGAACTCAACTTTAGAGGTGGTGAAGGCTCTGTTACTGTTCGAGAAGCCTGCGCACCGTTAACCGTGAATGGTAATGTAACGAACATATCTTGTCGAGGGGGCAACAATGGTCAAATTGCAGTTACGGTTCAAGGTGGCGATGGCAATTACACTTACGCTTGGTCTCAAAACGGTATTTCGGGAGCAAATCCAAGCAATTTAAGTGCAGGGAGTTACACAGTTACGGTCACAAATGCTGCTTGCCAATTCAATCAAACGCGTTCGTTTACCATTACTGAACCTGCTGGAATTAACGTTTCTGCTAATGTCTCTGGACGAGTTACCTGTTTCGGCGACAGTGGTGCATCCATCACAGTTACTGCTGGAGGAGGTACTGGTAATTTAACTTATCGCTGGGATAATGCGGCATTAACAGGAGCAAATCCAACAAACGTACCCGCAGGGATGTACACGGTAACGGTTACAGATGCCAACAACTGTTCTATTGAACTGGATAGCATTACTGTACAGGGACCTCGACAAGCACTACAAGTAACAACAAATAAAACGGATATTCAATGCGCTGGTGAAGCCACAGGGGTGATTGACTTAACCGTCCAAGGAGGAACACCAGACTACACTATACGTTGGATGGACAACGACACTTTGCGTATGTTCAGAAGAAGCGCGTTGGCAGCAGGTACTTACGCTGTTACTATCACAGATGGCAATAATTGTACCACTTCTGCAAGTGTAGTGATTGCTAGCACAGGTGAGCCATTGCGTATTACACAATCTACCATTAGAAAAATAGAAACAGGTAATCCAGGTTCAGTTGTTATAACTGTGGCTGGAGGACAAGCTAATTATACTTACAACTGGACGGGTCCTCAAGGCTTTGCAGGAGCATCTACAAAAGATTTAAACAACTTGACTTTACCTGGAGAATATGCAGTAACCATTACTGACCAAGGAGGTTGTACAACAACTCAAACTTTCAGAGTACCACTTCCATTGGGTTTAGCTCAGCCAGATATTAAATTTGCTTGTGGAACAGCAGAAGACGGAGCTATAGCATTGGACGTTATCGGTGGATTTACTCCGTTCACCTATATTTGGAGTAATGGAGAAATTAGCCCTGAACTTTCCAACTTAGAGCCTGGCGACATTAGCGTAACCATCACCGACGGCGAAGGTGAAAGTATTTCCGCTACCTACACTATTCCAAATGCTCCTGCAATTGTGGCTACTAAAAATATTACCAATGAAACCTGTAGTGCCGTCAGTAATAACGGTGCTATCAATTTACAGCTAACGGGTGGATTAGGTCAATTGACGTTAAATTGGGCAAATGACAGTTTACCAGCAGGCGTTGCTGATCTAAGCAACTTGAGTAGTGGTCGCTATGCTTTCGTGGTGCGCGATTCTGTGGGTTGTGAAGTTAGAGATACAGCTACCATTCAGTTTGAACCTAGTTTGCCACAACCACCTAATTATCAGGTTGTTCCTGCAACTTGTGCGGGTTTTACAGATGGTTTAATTTCATTTAACATTCCTTGTGGCGACCCAGGTTTTCAAGTTATGTTAATAGGTGCTACCGATACAGTAATGCTTAGCGCAGAAACCTACAATCCAAGATTCGAATTTAACAATCTTGCGCCTGGTACTTATCGTTTGATGATTAGAGATGGTAATGGCAATACTTTCCCTGATGAAATTACGATTGCCGCTCCACAAGTATTCAATGTAGTACCTACGCGCTTTTCTTCCACTGCGATTTTAGCACCTTGTAATGGTAGAATTAACCTAGCAGTAAGTGGTGGCAGTGGTAACTATACTTATCGCTGGTCTAACAATCAAACGACAAAAGATATTGGCTCTGTTTGCCCTGGCACTTATATTGTAACGATTACAGACGCTGTGGGCTGTACGCAGATAGATACTTTCCAAATACAGCATCTGAATGCTAGTGGTATAGTAACTAATGCACAATGTCCAGAGGATGATTTTACAGGTAGTATTATATTGACCGTAGAAAGCGGGCAGCCCAACTACACTTACGAATGGCGTAATGAGGCAGGCGATTTAATAAGCACTACCAAAGATTTGATAAATGCAAAAGCAGGAAAAGTTACAGTAAAAATTACAGAATCCTCTGGGGTTTCTATTACGAGGAGTTTTGATATTGCGTCCAATTCCCTTTTGGAAGTAGTACCTAGTTTTGGTGGGAATTACAATGGTTTTGGGGTCAGTTGCAATGGTGCTAAGGATGCTATGCTACGAGCAATGGGTAGAAATGGTGAAAACTTTACTTATCGTTGGTTGAATAGTGCTAATGAAGAATTGAGTACGAGCAATTTACTTTCAGGTGTAGGTCTAGGTACATACCGAGTGGTGGTTACAGATGGTCAGGGATGTCGTGCTTCCTCTACGATTATTGTAACGGAGCCACCTCGTTTAGACCTCGTGCTGGATGTAGTGAATATTCCTTGTGCTGGCGATGGTAATGGCGAAGTTCTGGCAGCAGCGTCGGGTGGAGTAAATATGAATTATAGATTTAGTTGGAGTTTTGATTCCACGCTCAATATCTCCGCCGTTAGTGATCTGAAGCCTGGTGAGTATGAAGTTAGTGTTCGCGACGATAATAATTGTGTCATCACAAAAGCTTTTGAAATTACAGAGCCTGAACCATTGGAAGTTCTTTTCGATATACTACCTTTTACGGAGCAACAAAATGGAGGTGCAGAAGCTACACCAAAAGGTGGCACACCAGATTATACCTATGAATGGATTGATTTAACAACCATAACCAATCCTATTCAGACGACAAAAAATATCAGCAACGTAGCACAAGAAACTAATTATCAACTGATTGTAACTGATATTCAGGGTTGCAAAGATACTGCTTTATTGCAGATATTCAGTCGCAATTTATGTTTATCCAATCGGGCAATTATCACGCCTAATGGGGATGAAAGAAATGAAACGCTAGCTATCAAATGCTTAAACATATTTGAGCAAAAACGTCTTGAAGTGTATTCCCGATGGGGCAATTTGGTATTCGTAGCGGAAGATTACGATGGCTCGTGGAGTGGAACAAATATGGATGGTAATCTTCTTCCTGATGGTGCTTATTTCTTTGTATTACACTATTTGGATGGCGGGATAATGAAACAAGAAAAAGGAAGTGTAACTATATTAACAGAATAAAATAAGTTTTCCCTCAACCGATTTGCCCGAATTGATTTGATTGGGCAAAACAAATATGAACAATATGAAAAAAATAGTATTCATCACGCTGCTTATAATGCTTCACCTTGCGGCAAAAGCACAACTAACAGAAGAAGCCATATTCACACATTACCATATCAACCCCGCATTGGTTAATCCAGGTGCTTTTGGTGCAAATGGCAATCAAGTTTTTCTCAACATTCGCTCTGGATGGACTGGTTTTCCTGGCGCACCCATCACGTATGCTGTATCTGGTAGTGGCACCATTGGTAATGTGCTTACGGTTGGAGGAAGTGTAATGGCAGAAAACATTGCCGCATTGAC
>DAITMC010000238.1:0-5343 GCA_036835365.1 Saprospiraceae bacterium | reverse complement strand
ATGATTCAGTGAAGTCATGGACATTCGGCAAAAGTAATTGATGATTTAGTCATTTACTTTTGTTGAATGTGGTGCGCTGACTTTTGTTGGATAAATGCTTTCATTCAAAGATACAGGGATATAGTGGCTATTGATGGTGTTTCGTCTTCTGACCTTTTTATTCAAATAGCTAATAGGAAAATCATAACAAACTTTCGATTTCGGTAAGCACTGCTTTCATACAGGAGCAGTGTAATAACAGTTAAATTCATTTTTCTGATTCTACCAACAAAAATTCTCCAGAAATGACTTCAGTAGCTTCGTCAAAATAGCGTATGAGGGCTTTGAAAACATAGATGCCTTGCTCTAAAATTTGCTGATTGAACATACCATCCCAACCTAGTTTTTCATTGTTTGGCAGAAAATCATTTCGAGTAAATAGTAAATTGCCCCAACGGTCAAAGATTTGTAACTCCACAATAAGTGCTACATTAGGTTGGTCGCCATAAATAGTAAACCAATCGTTGATACCATCATTGTTGGGAGAAAAAACGTTGGGGATGTAAATTTTGCGCACAGGCAGCACCTCAATGAATACAGAATCCTGAGTAGCACAACCGCTCTCAGAGGTAGCTTCTAGTGCATAAATACCACTTTTTTTAGGGTAGATTAATTCATTTAAGCAGTCGCTAGTACAGTTAACTAATTCGGATAGCCAATTCAGGCGCTCAATGGGATAGTTATTGTTTAGAGAAAGTAACAGCGCATCGCCTAGCTCAATAGTTCTATCGTCGCCTAAATCAATGCGAAAAGGATGAGGGTCAGTGATGGGCAATTCAATCTGTAAAGCGCAACCAAAGCGATCTTGCACCTCGACAAGATATTGACCGGATACTAAATTTTGAAAACTAGCTTTATTGATTTGTTGATTTGTGTTCAGTTCAATGGTGTAAGGTGGATAGCCATTCTGTACACTATCAACTTGAATCGTTGCATTGGCATCGCCGAAGCAAATAGGAGCAGTAGTTTGCGTGGTAGCTGTTATCCCGTTATTGGGGACGATGGTTAAATTCAACGTAACGATGCTATCGCAACCAAGCGAAGATAGGAGTGAATCGGTGTAAATACCTGTACGATTGTAACGAGAATCGCCTACACTAAAACTTAACCCATCGCAGAGCGTATCTGTTATGATGTATTCTTTTGGCACCACATGCACAATCTTTACATTAGAATTTACCCTACACTTTCCATTCTCGATATTGTCTGGTGTACCTGCAAGCAAATAGCGATAAAAATAAAACCCACTCGACAGTTCTTGATGAGCATAGGTGTTAGCATTTTCTTCTACTATATTCTCCCAACTAATACCTTCATCAAAACTTCTTTGCCATTGCAATGCTGGTGTTGGAAACTGCTCACCAACGATAGTAGCCGACAAATCAATAGGTTCTCCGTCCTCGCAAATATTAGCAATATCTCTAGGCAGGATAAGCGCATTGGGTCCACAGGCACGAAACGTGATGTTGTCCAACGCCAAGTCATTACCAATACCGCCGGGTGCATTGTTGCGCAAGGTAAGTTTCATTGAAGTTTTTCCTGGAGGCGTAGTAAAAGTAAATCCATAAGTTATCCACTGCTCGGACTGTGGAATTTCTCCTGTTAAGTATTTCACTTCATCGTCGAGCAGGAATGAAACATTGGGTAAAATATGACCGATAGTATTTCTTTTGATGAGATTAACGATATCCGCAGAGAATATATAAAGCGTGTTTTCGCAAAGCCCTTCAATTACTTTTTCGTAAAACGCACCAGTTGAAAAACTAGCATTCACTACCATCATATAACCGTTAGGGTTGTTGCTATTATCTTGAATAGCCAACCAGGTAGGGTATAGATTTTGCCATTGCCCGGTGTTGTTAGTGATGGTGTATAAACCATCGGCAGGCGGTCCAACATTGGTATAGCGATATCCGGGGGCAAAGTTAGGGTCGAGGCGGACATTGTTTTCTACTCCCGAACCAAAGTCGCCATCCTCGAAGATATTATCTCCCAAGTTGCCTGTACAAATTTGTGCTGTAAGCGTAAAATTTATCCACAACAAAATTAAACTCCACAATACTTTCAATGGCACTGAACAAGACATTAGCAATTTTATTTTTGTTAAAGATATGGCTTTATTCAAAATAAAAAGCGTATGCAGACAATTTTTAACATTTTCAGCCATCCTTCAATGCGCTATCAACTCAGTTGCGTCAAAACCAATAGATTATAGTGCACTATTGGAAGATAAGTTTTAATTCTACATTGTTTTGAACCATTCTTGAAACTGATCGCCTAAAATGGGTACTGTTTTATCTTCACTTTCTGCAATGGCATCTAACACGCCAATCAGCCAAAGTACAAACGCAAATAGCCAAGCTAAACCACCTGTAATCCAACCCAAAACAGGTATTGCAACTACCATACCTGCCGCTACGAAAATCAGGTGAATCCCTAGTGCCTGCCGAATATGAAACTTTGCCAAAGACGAAGGATGGTTATTATTAAAAATCAAGCTAGCTATCCAGCCAATAAGCGTTAGATAAGCTAAAACTGCTATTATTTTAGGTGAAAGATTTACATTTTCCATTGTTCGTTTATTTTTGTTTACGGCTATGAAGATACGGCAAATAGAAATAAAGTGCTAGTTTTTTCGATAAAGAGGTACTATTTATAAGACGAATAAGCACTTAGTTTTTTATGATTGCTCCAAAAGTTCAAATCGTACATTATGCCCCAATAGCTTTTGCTTAAATTCAGATACGATGCCTTGAACAACCATAGTTGCCAATTCCATCAAGGTGTAGCTATCTTTTCCTGCAATAACCTTTCTAGTTGGATGCCTCTAGAGCCTTTTATCAGGAATGTAGTATTTTCAAAATGCTGTTGCTGAAACCATATTTTCAATTCCTCCACTTTTGAAAAATGTAGATGGGTCGTATTTACTGTTCCAAATTCCTTACCCACTAAAATAATTTTGTGAAGTCGCGCCTTTTCAGCCTCTTTTAGAATGTCCTGATGTTCTTTTTTGCTATACTCACCTAGTTCGAGCATATCCCCTATGATAGCAATTTTATAATGTGCTTCATCATGTGCAAAATAGTTTAGGGCAGCTTGCATACTGGTAGGGTTGGCGTTGTACGCATCGAGTATAAAAGTATTGCTTCCGATGGTTATCTTTTGCGAGCGATTATTTTCTGGGACATATTGCTCAATTGCTGTTTTTATTTTTTGGGCAGGCACTTTAAAATACTGCCCTACAACGATAGCGGTCATTATATTATTGAAATTATAATGCCCCATTAGATTGCTTTCTATCATAATCTTATTGCCAAAATCATTTGAGCATCTTGCTTTTACGAAAGGCGCTTCTGCTATCATTTCCACTCGATACAAAGGATGAGTAGCGCTACTACTACGTTGACCGTAATTGATGGTCCATTTATTTGGCTTTGCTAATTCCGACAGATAGGGTTCATCTTTATTCACAAATAATACTCCTTTTTTATGTTCTAAGTAGCGATATAATTCTGATTTTGCTTTTTTGACCCCTTCTATACCTCCCACATTGCCCATATGCGCTTTGCCAATATTGGTAATAATGCCATGTGTAGGTCCAGCTATGCGACATAATTCATCAATTTCGCCTAAATGATTCATACCCATTTCTATAATGGCAACTTGAGTTTGATGAGGCATATTTAACAAAGTGAGCGGGACACCAATATGATTATTCAAGTTTCCCATAGTAGCATGGGTAGGATAATGGCTACCTAGAACAGCGTGTAGCAATTCTTTGGTCGTAGTTTTTCCATTGCTTCCTGTGATAGCGATGAGGGGGATAAAAAATTGATGCCGATGATAGGATGCCAACGCCTGCAAGGTTTTTAGCGTATCTTCAACAAGGATAAAACGCTTATCCAACCGTAGCTTAGGGTCGCTGACGACAGCATAAGCTGCTCCTTGTGCTATGGCTTGCTGCGCATATTCGTTGCCATCAAAACGTTCGCCTTTGAGGGCAAAAAAAATAGCACCCTGTGGGATTTTACGGCTATCCGTAGAGACAACAGGATGTTGAAGGTATTTTTTGTAAAGGTCTTGAATGAGCATAAATCATAAATTTCATCTAATATAAGAGAATAAAAAGGCCTGTCAAGATTTTTCTTAACAGGCCTTTTTCTCCTAGCACTGAACTATTTTGACTTCACAATGGCTATATTTTAGGCACGAATCATTACGCTCCAGCCTTGCCAAAGTTAAAAAGCAAAGAGAAACGAAGTGTATTGTCCAATGGGTTTCTTTGATTGGTGGTGGGTACGAGATAAGAAAAGTTCAAACCAAAAATATTGTATTTCACACCAAAACCTACGGTCAGAAATTTTCTATTACCTTTTGTTTCATGCTCACTGTAATAACCTGCACGCACAGCAAATTGATTATCATACCAATATTCAACACCAATAGAGTACATCAGTTCTCTAAATTCACCTTTTGCTCCTAGCTCATCATCAGAAAAAGAGCTGAATAAAGCCCTTATTGGCGATTGTTCGCGATAATCGGAAACGCCATTGCCGTTTGAATCTTGACAGTTTTCTACGCAAGGCGTAGGCACTAATGCTTTGTTGATATCCCCTGTGATAGTGAATTTGTTATATTCATCAAGGTTCATTTCATAAGCTACCCCTAAGCCCACATTAGCGGGTAGAAAATCTCTCGAAGTAGAGTTGGTATAACTAATTTTCGAACCAATGTTGGACACCGCAAGACCAGCGCGGAGCACATTGTCATTGTCTAGTTCATTTTCGTAGGTGAAAGAAAAATCCGCAGCACCTGCCAAACCAGCTTCAATGATTTCGCCTGTTCCATTCACTCGCTGACCAGCAGCAAGGTTAGAGTAGATGAATTTCGCTCCAATGGCTGCTGAAAAGTTATCGGATAGCTTTCGGGAGTAAGCACCTGCGAACTCAAATTCATTAGGTCTTCCAGTTCCTAATGGCTCGCCATTGCTGTCTGTAAAAGCAATACTTCCCAATGAGAAGTAGCGTAGGCTTAGACCAATAGCCTGCAAATCGTCCAACTTTTTATATCCAGAAAGATAGGCTAGGTAAACATCTTGCAACCCTAACGCACGCAACCAAGGCGTGTAAGTAGCAGATATAGCAAAATCTTCTTCTGCAAAAGCTAATTTGGACGGATTAAAGTGCATCGCATTCGCATCAGGCGATAGCGCAATACCTACATCCCCCATGGCACCAGAACGTGCATCCGGTGTAATCCGCATAAAAAGCACTGCCGATTGTGGAGAATTAGGACATTTAGAGC
>DAITMC010000237.1:3251-5377 GCA_036835365.1 Saprospiraceae bacterium | reverse complement strand
CGGCTCAATACTTTTCTGAAATCCGTAGAAATGTTAACGTCATCAGAACAAAGAGAGGTGGCAAAAAGCATCTTTTTTAAATCGCTTTTATATTCCTTTTCTAAAAGTTCGAGATAAGCTTCCGTGATTTCTGCGCCAGTTTTAGCATTGGGATAATGCTGCCTTACAATTTCCTGCATTTGCATCGCTAATATATTTTTTTTACAAAGGTTAATATTGAATCTAAAACAAATAAATAAGTCATATGACAAAGATAAATTTTTTTTATGCAAAAAATGACAAAAAAATGTCATGTTAAGGTAAGCATTAAACGAACATAATTAACCGCTCATATTACTACCCTAGCGACTGACCTTTGTGATACATGATACCATTTTGAGGCATATAGCATACGACCAATCGCTGATTCAATTGATAGTATAATTAGTTGATTTACAGGTAGAAGTTTATTGGACTAAGCTTGGTTTAACGAAATTTCTCATACCAACTAAACTTTGATGCTATAATGCTCCTTTTTTCCTGTTTCAAGTAGGTTAAATAAGCAAGTGAGATAGGTAAGTGTCTTTTGCTTTTTAACCAAATCAAACTCCAAATCGTCTGAATGGGAAGCCCCTCTACTGGAATAATTTGCAAACTATTGTTTTGAATTTCATTTTTTATACCGATCAAAGGCATTATAGAATAACCTAAGCCTGCCAGTACAGCCTGCTTTACTGCTTCGTTTGATGTAAGTTCCATTTTTTTCTGGATGGAGATATTATTTTTTTCAATAAAATCTTCCATCGTCTTTCGCGTACCAGAACCTTTTTCTCTGAAAATAAGTGGTAGTTGCTTAAAAATATTAGTGGAATAAACTGGCTCTTTAAAGGTGTTTTCGGTATTTCCCACCAAATATAATTTGTTGTCTAGTAAATCTAGCTGTTCAATGGATAAATCACTAGGCAAAATAGAAACCAGTGCAAAATCAATTTTATTGCTTACAAGGCTCTCTATTACTTTTACTTTGTTTTTGACATCCATGTCAAGTTCAATACTAGGATGCTGTTTAATAAAGTCAGAAAGAAAATAAGGCATTACATACTTACCTGTTGAAACAACAGCTATTTTTAATTTACCCGTTAATAAGCCTTTGTATGCTAAGGTTTTATAATTAATCTGATTAATTTGCTCTAAGATATTTTCACAAGCTAAAGCAATTTCTTTTCCAAAATCAGTAATGTAAATTTTTCTACCAATTACCTCTGTCAGTGGAATATCAAACTGATCTTGAAAATTTTTTAGTTGAATAGATACAGCAGGTTGCGTGAGATGCATTTCTTCTGAAGCTTTTGTAACACTTTGTTTTTCAACTATTTTTAGAAAAATTTGAAGCTGATTAATCGTATAATTCATAAATATATTTTATGCTTTTTATTGCAAATATAAATAAAATAATATGAACTAGAATAATCACATTTGCGTCATTAATTAAAAAACACTAAAATATATGACAAGAGTAACGATTGCAAAAGGTGATGGAATAGGACCCGAGATTATGGATGCTACCTTAAGCATTATTTTAGCCGCAGGAGCTAAAATTACTATTGATGAAATTGAGGTCGGTGAAAAAGTATATTTATCGGGCAACACTGCTGGCATTGCTTCTGCTTCTTGGGATGTGATAAGAAAAAATAAAATATTTCTAAAAGCGCCTATCACAACACCGCAAGGAGGCGGATACAAAAGTTTGAATGTAACGACAAGAAAATTTCTTGGACTCTATGCAAATGTTCGTCCTTGCAAAAGTCTTTATCCATTTGTAGCGACTAAACATCCCAATATGGATATTGTCATTATTCGTGAAAATGAGGAAGATTTGTATGCTGGCATTGAGCATCAGCAAACAGATGAAGTAGTGCAATGTCTAAAATTAATTAGCCGCCCAGGATGTGAAAAAATCATTCGATATGCTTTTGAATATGCCAAGCAACAAAAGCGTAAAAAGGTAACTTGTTTTACGAAGGACAATATCATGAAACAGACAGATGGATTGTTCCATCAAGTGTTTAATGAAATCGCTAAAGACTACCCTGATATTGAGCATGAACACTGGATTGTTGATATTGGTGCAGCTAAAATGGCGGATA
>DAITMC010000237.1:0-3151 GCA_036835365.1 Saprospiraceae bacterium | reverse complement strand
GATATTGAGCATGAACACTGGATTGTTGATATTGGTGCAGCTAAAATGGCGGATACGCCAGAGGCATTTGATGTGATTGTAGTGCCTAATTTGTATGGTGATATTCTTTCTGACGTGGCAGCACAAATTACAGGGTCTGTTGGTTTAGCTGGTTCAGCAAATATTGGAGAAGAATGTGCCATGTTCGAGGCTATTCATGGTTCAGCACCAAGAAGGGCTGGGCAAAATCTAGCCAATCCATCTGGTTTGTTACAAGGCGCAATTATGATGTTAACCCACATTGGTCAAGTTGAAGTAGCAGAAACCGTGCAAAACGCTTGGCTAAAAACAATTGAGGATGGTATTCATACTTATGATATTTTCAAGGAAGGGGTGAGTAAACAAAAAGTGGGCACTAAAGAATTTGCAGAAGCAGTAATCGCACGTCTAGGACAAAACCCTCAACTACTCAACCCTATTACATACAACAAAACCGCCCCTATTCAATTACCGCAATATGTTAGAAAAACTGCCGCACAAAAAGATTTGCTTGGCGTAGATTTATTTGTGCACTGGAATGGTACAAAAGCGGAGATACTAGCGCAGATGTTACAAAAAATAGAAAAACAGGGCTTAACATTAAATATGATTACCAATAGAGGTATAAAAGTCTATCCCGATGGATTTGAGGAAACTTTTTGTACAGATCACTGGCGTTGCAGATTTAAAAGTCAAGAAAACCAAACTATCACTAAAAAAGATGTCGTTGAGGTGCTCTCCAGAGCAATAGACCATAATATTGATGTGATCAAAACGGAGAATTTGTATGCTTTTGATGGAAAGCCAGCTTTTTCATTAGGACAAGGTCAATAAACCGTTAGCTTTGAAACAACTATTGTTTAACATGAATAGTAAAAATCTCTTTCAAAAGGGTGTAAATTAGGATTAGCATAAACCATTTTAGTTTACACCCTGTTGAAAGAGATTCGTAAAATAGGCGTTAATTCAAGGATACATTAAGCTAATGATTATTGTTTCAAAAGACATCAATGAGGCTGCTCGGCTGTTGAGTAATGAAGAAGTTATAGCTATTCCCACGGAAACTGTTTATGGATTGGCAGGTAATATTTACAGCGATAAAGCAATAAAACAGATATTTGCAACCAAAAATCGTCCTCCTTTCAATCCATTAATCGTTCATATCTCAGCAATAGACGCTTTACATAAAGTCGCTCAACAAATACCCGATGCCGCTTTTCTACTAGCAGAACGTTTTTGGCCAGGACCTTTGACCCTTATTTTGCCTAAACAAAATCACATTTCAAACCTTGTTTCTGGTGGTAAAGCTACCGTAGGTGTTCGTGTGCCTAATCATTCGCTTACGCTATCTTTACTTGATTTACTTGACTTTCCACTTGCCGCACCAAGTGCCAACCCTTCTGGAAGGATTAGTCCTACAAAAGTAGAACATATCATCAGTTATTTTTCTGATACCTTACCGATGGTATTGGACGGAGGGGCTTGTCAAAGAGGGGTAGAATCAACTATTGTTGGGTTTGAGGGAAAAGATATTGTGATTTATCGTTTGGGGGCAATTCAATTAGAAGACATCAAAGCACTTGTTGGGGATTTACGAATTAAGCACTATGCTTCGCAAACGCCCGATGCTCCTGGAATGTTGCTAAAACATTATGCGACAACGACACCGCTTGTATTGACCAATAATTTGATGCAAGAAGTTGAAAAACATAAAGATAAAAAAATAGGCATACTGCTCTTTGATGACGTGGATATGGATTTAACCCATATTAAATCAGCTATCGTTTGTCAATCAAGCAATTATGAACAAGGCGCACAACAGTTGTACGACTTTATGCACTATTTGGATGAGCAGCAATTGGATTTAATTATTGCGCAAAAGTGCCGCCCAGAAGGATTAGGGCTGACGATTAATGATCGTCTTTTCAGGGCTGCTCAACGATAAAACATCATTAATTACCCAATTCCTTGATGGCTAACCAAGCCATCAATCCCATGCCATAGCGCAAACAATCTTCATCCACATCAAAAGTGTTGGTGTGTACATTGGAAGTAATATGCTTTGCCTCGTTGCGCACCCCTAGACGGTAAAAGCAGCCTGGAATTTCTTGGGTGTAAAAAGCAAAATCTTCACCCGTCATTCTGATGGGTAAATCCACGACTTGTTCTTTACCCAAATAATCTTCGGCAAAAGTGCGCACCCTAGCCGTGAGTTGCTCCTCATTGACTAAAAAAGGATAACCTACCACAATATTAAACTCGCAAGTGCCGCCCATACCTTCTGCTATGGCAATAGCCATTTTCTTCATTTTTTGATGTGCTGCCTTGCGCCACTGTTCATCCATCGTTCGGAAAGTACCTTCTAATTTTACCACATTCGGAATCACATTATTCGCTCCGCCTTCTGAGGCAATATATCCAAAAGTCAGTACCGAAGGCATGGTTGGGTCGCCATTTCTACTTACAATCTGCTGCAACGCCACCACTATGTGCGACGCAATCAACACTGGGTCAATCGCTTGATGAGGCATAGCACCATGACCGCCTTTCCCTTTGATGGTCAAATAAATTTCATCCGTAGAAGCCATGAACATGCCCGCCTTAATACCAATTTTTCCTACTTCCAGTGGTGGATGCACATGTTGCCCAAGAATGCTTACTGGAGCAGGATTTTCCAAGACCCCCTCTTTGATAAGTATGGAAGCGCCACCAGGTGCTTTTTCTTCAGCAGGCTGAAAAATCAATTTTATTTGCCCTTCAAATTGATGTCTAAGTTGATGTAAAATTTTCGCAGAACCCAACAACGAAGCCGTATGCACATCGTGCCCACAGGCGTGCATGATGCCAGTATGCTTGGATTTGTAAGCGACCTCATTGGCTTCTTGTATCGGCAACGCATCAATATCTGCACGTAGCGCAATCGTTTTTTTCTCGGGATTTTTTCCTTGAATAATCGCCACTACCCCATTTTCTGCCCAACCCTGTTGATGCGGAATTTCCATTTCAGCTAAAGCATTGGCAATGAATTGACCCGTCGCCTTTTCTTCAAAAGACAACTCCGGAAATTGATGTAAATGTCTTCTCATACCAATCACCTCTTGGTGATAATCCGCAGCAAATCGTTGTATGTTAT
>DAITMC010000236.1:0-5445 GCA_036835365.1 Saprospiraceae bacterium | reverse complement strand
TCCAAAACAAAATTAACATTATTAGCGAAGAAAAAATACCTAATAAAGCCTATTTAGAGTACGAACTTTCCACCATTCCTGCACAGCAGCCCAATAAAAAATTCTTTTTTATACACAGAGATTGGCTTTACTTTAAATCGCAAGATAGTAGTAAATTAATTCAACAATTTATTAGAAAAAGAATAGCAGAGCCTCCAGTGATTTTAGATAAAGAATTGATGGCAGAGGGGGAGAACTCCATGAAAAATTTTCTAATCAGTCGCGGCTACTATAACGCAGAAGTAAAGGCAAAACCAAGTGAATTAGCTGACCTTAAAAGAGTCAGTGTTATTTATGAAGTGGCTACTAAGTATCAATATTTAATTGACACAATTGCTCACATCAGTAAAGATAGTATTATACAAGGTATTTTAACTAAAAAAAGTAATCAAACCTATTTAAAAGAAGGTAGTCCGGGTTCATTAGAGCTTTATAACAAAGAAGTAACAAGAATTGTAAATGATTTGCGCAATAGCGGATATGCTAATTTTACAAATGATTATGTTGGCAAATTAGTTGCCGATTCTTCAGATATGAGCCTTCGGGTAAAATTAGAAGTATTGCTGCCTAACGATAGCTTAAAACACAAACGATACACCATCGGTAATATTACGGTTTTCTCTAATTACGATCCACTTGATTCTCTGGTTATTGTTACAGAAGGTGATTTGCCAGAGCACGACCCTTCTAGTACAATTACTTATGTAAAGGATACGATTATTGATGGGATAACTTTTATGTACACCAACTGGCGAAATGGCGTGCGCCTACAAACGCTGGCTCGAGAAATTAATTTAAAAAGCGGACAGCAATACAGCTTAGAAACAGAAAGAGCCACCAACGACAATATCAACTCGTTAGGAATTTTTAAATTTATTTCTATTCGCTCACAGGTAGATTCTATATTAGATACCGTTATCCATTATAATATTTTCCTGACTAGAAATACGCTTTTTTCAATAGGTCCTGACATTGAAGCTCGCTATGCCAATCAGTTTAATACCTCTAGTAGTCGGCTCAATTTAATTGGTGTAGCCGCAAGACTTGCGCTGAATGCTAGAAATATTTTTAAAGGGGCAGAGTATCTATCCAATAATATTTCTTTAGAGCTTGAATTTGATATTTTGAATAATTTCACTTTAAATACCGTGGACATTGGCTTACAACAAAATTTGGATATTCCTCGCTTTATAGATTATTTAGGTATGTGGAATTTGATGAGAAAGAAAAATAAGCCCGCTCCATTATATGACTTTATTAAAAACTCAAACACTCGGATTAGGGCAAGTTATAATTTTTTAAGTCGCAAGAATTTTTATGATTATCAATTATTTAATGGAACATTTGGATTTGACTCTCAAGTATCCACCCGACACCGATTAGTGGTTAATCACATTGGAATTGACTATTTTAATCCCAAAAACATTGGAGAAAACTTCCAAACGGTTTTGTTGAACAATCCATTCTTAGAAAGGAGCTTTGGCGATCAATTGTTTACAGGTTTTTTCTTCAGAGGAATTAATTATTTTTATAATGAACGACCTAATAGGTATGGATATGCTTTTGCTGCTAATATTAACCTAGAATTTTCGGGAGCGGAAATAGAATTGGCAAATGCTATTTACAATCAATTTGCCCTTAATCCAAGCATCTTTAAAATTGGTGATACTGATTTTTCACGCTACTTACGAACAGAGCTTGATGGGAGGTTGTACAAGACGTTCAATCCTGACCAATCCTTTGCTATGCGCGCCAACATTGGCATTGGCATACCCTTTGGCGGTACGCCCGAAGTGCCTTATGTCAAACAATTTTTTATAGGAGGACCCAATAGCATTAGAGCTTTCGCTGCTAGAGAGATAGGACCAGGTGCACACTGTAGCAGTGATATTCACGGTAGCATATGCGGTAAGGATTTTAGCGAACCAGAAACAGATTTACCATTCTATCAAACAGGGGCAATCAAACTTGAATTTAATGCCGAATATCGTTTTAATTTATTTTCGTTTTTTGGCAATTCCATTGCTAGCGCAATATTCCTAGACATAGGCAACGTATGGCTTTCGCGAGAAGACACCAGCCGGCCCAATTCGCAATTCAGATTTACACCGCTTAAAGATGCTAAAGGAATTATTACGAACGATGCTTTTTATCAACAACTCGCTATTGGAACAGGTACAGGCATTCGATTTGATTTTAATTATTTCATCTTGCGTTTTGATGTAGGCTATCCCTTGCGCTCGCCCCATCGAAAGGACGATGTTTGGATTACTGTCAAAGATTTTACCGTGGGGAAAAATACTATAAATTATAACTTAGCTATCGGTTATCCTTTTTAACCCACCTTTTTGCTTGCATTTTATCGTATTCTTCAAATAATATTTTTCTACCAAATTTGCTACAAATCGGACATTCATAAGGGTTGTGTCCTCTTGCAGGGCAATATTCCCTACCAAAAAATATAATCTGTAAATGCAACTTATTCCATAGTTCTTGCGGGAAAGTACGTTTTAAATCCATTTCTGTTTTTTCTACATTCTTACCTGTACTTAATTTCCAGCGATAAGCCAGTCGGTGAATATGCGTATCCACAGGAAAAGCAGGCACACCAAACGCTTGGGACATCACCACAGAAGCAGTTTTATGCCCTACACCAGGCAAACTTTCTAACGCTTCAAAACTATCAGGCACCTTTCCATCATACTTTTCAATCAAAATATTAGATAGTTCGGAAATCGCTTGTGATTTTCGAGGCGAAAGCCCACAGGGTCGGATAATAGCCTTTATCTTTTCTACAGGTAACACGGCCATATCAAATGGATTATTGGCTTCTTGAAACAAAAATGGCGTTACTTTATTGACTCGCTCATCTGTGCACTGCGCTGAAAGTAGTACGGCAATCAATAAAGTGAATGCATCCTTATGGTCAAGAGGTATAGGCGTTTCAGGATACAATCGTTCTAATTCAGCAACTATTGCTGCTGCTATTTCTCTTTTTGTCATGTGCTACAAACTCCGTTTAGTTGGCTTGGTAATAAATTTGATGAAAATTTAAAGCATAACTTAATATCAAAAACAAGTATCTTCCTTACATTAACAGCGTCTAAAAAAATAGTTCATTCATTTATTCACCTAACAACTTTGTTTTACAATGGAAAATTTATTCGACTTCACTAAGTTTTCGGAACAGTTTACGACTATGATTACTAGCTATGCACCAAAAGTAGTTGGCGCTATCTTAACCCTTATCATTGGTTTTTGGATTGCAGGGCGATTAACGAAAGCTGTGAAAAAACTATTATCAAAGCAACAAGTTGACGTTTCGGTACAAGGATTTTTAGGCTCATTGGTTAATGTAGGCTTAAAAGTAATGGTTTTATTAGCCGTAGCAGGAATGTTTGGTATTGAAACAACTTCTTTTATTGCCATTTTTAGTGCATTGGCTTTTGCCATAGGTCTAGCACTGCAAGGTACATTAGCGCACTTCGCAAGCGGAGTGATGATTCTAATTTTCAAACCTTACAAAGTAGGCGACCTAGTAACCATTGGCGGTGGCAACACAGGAGCAGTAGAAGAAATCCAAATTTTTAATACCATTTTGCGTACACTAGATAATCAAAGAATTATCGTTCCCAATGGTGTAGTAACAAGCAATGTTATCACTAATAAATCAGGGCAAGGTACAATGGGGGTAGAACTATCTTATAGTATAGGCTATCAATCAGATATTGATAAAGCCAAAGAAATTATTGTGAATGTGGCCAAAGCTTGTCCATTTATTCTCGATCATCCAGCACCAGCAGCAGTAGTAGCGCAGCACGGCGATAATGCCATCATTTTGGCTAGTCGCCCATTTGCTAAAAGTGAAGATTACTGGAGTGCCTTTTTTTACATGCAAGAACACGTCAAAAAAGAATTTGATAGAGCAGGCATCAATATTCCTTATCCACAAATGGATGTCCACATGATTGCCAATTAAACGTGAATGAGGCACATTGTTTTAAAAAGCCTATTTATAAAGCAATGTGCTTCATTCTTTGGTAGTGTTAAATAAGTCATGCTATTAAATTTTAAAACCTGTGTAGTAAAACCTACTCAATTAGCGTAATCTGTGTGCTATCTATTTTGGTTGAGCATTATTTGTTGCACATAGGCTTACACATTGAAAATTAATTTCTACAAAAAATCAAAATTTTAGATTACAAAAAGTAAATTAATTCACTTTTTTAGCTAATTTAACGGCACAAAATAAAAAACATTGTTTTGCGCATGTTGAATTGGAGGTGCTACCCTTTTGTACGTTTAACTATTCCGTTCCTATTTGGTATTGTGGTTGCTAATTATGAAGTATTTTCTAATGTAGCGACCATTAGTTTAACGGTTTTGGCGGGTATATCTTGCCTCTTTATGGCATTTCAAAAAGACTTACGTCCCAATTGGTTGTTCGGTTTAGGCATAAGTATTTTTTTATTTTTTGTTGGTGCGCTCCGATTTGGACAACAAAATGATTTAAAGTCGGTAACCCATTTTTCGAACATGAAGACCATGCCGCAGCAAATAGTAGGCTGGGTGGCAAATACTCCAGAGCATAAGAAATGGACAAAACTTCAACTTAGGGTAACCCAAGGCAATATTGATAATGAGCATTGGTTCGATTGTGACGGCAAATTAATGGTGTATCTTGCAATGGACGAGCGGAGCAAATCGCTTAAATATGGCGATATGATTTGGTTGGAAGCATTTGTGCAAGAAATTCCAGCACCTAAAAACCCTTATACTTTTGATTATAAAAAATACTTATTTTATAAAAATATTTATCATCAGACTTTTATTCAAAACAACCAATGGACAACCTTAGAAGCAAAAGCTGGAGCTTGGATTTGGCATCAATTATATGTGCATCAATCCAATTTATTAAACCTACTTCGGCAGCATCTTACTTCGGAAGCCTCTTTTGCTATTGGTGCTTCACTTATTTTAGGATATAGAAATGAACTTTCTGAAGAAGTACGACAAGCCTATGTGGATGCGGGTGCCATACATATTCTAGCGGTTTCTGGCTTACACGTAGGTATTATATATTTTCTGATGAGTTGGATATTAAAAATCATTCCCTTTGGCAATCGCTGGATAAAAGTAGTCTGCTCATTACTAGGGATTTGGATTTTTGCTTTACTAACAGGGGCTTCGCCTTCTGTACTGAGGGCTGCAACGATGTTTTCGTTCATTATTGTAGGGCAGTATTTGTATAGAGGTGCGAATGTCTATAATAATTTGGCGGCTGCTGCATTCTGTACCCTTCTAGTAAATCCTTATCTATTATTGGATGTAGGCTTTCAATTATCGTATTTAGCCGTATTTGGTATTGTTTTCTTTCAACCTAAAATCTATACACTTATTGATGTT
>DAITMC010000235.1:0-5456 GCA_036835365.1 Saprospiraceae bacterium | reverse complement strand
AAGCAATATCATCAGGATTGATGTCTGTAATATCACCGAGGATAGGCACGCCATCTACTACATAAAGTGGTTGGCTATCTCCAGCAATAGAGCGGTTTCCACGCAAAATTACCCTTGAAGGCGCACCTACACCAGAACCTGAAGGACTAATCGAAAGCCCCGCTACTTTACCAGATAACGAATTGATAACATTCAATTCTCGGGCTTGGGAAAGTTCCTCTGTATTGACATTTTGTGTGGCGTAGGTTAGGTTTTTCTTTTCTCTCGAAATACCTAGTGCCGTCACCACTACCTCATCCAGTGCTAATCCCTCTGCCAATGAAACATTGATAACTGATTGATTATTAATAGGTATTGTTTGAGAAATATAGCCTGTGTAGCTAAATACTAGCGAAGTACCATTACCTACATTGATGCTGTAAGTGCCATCAATATCGGTTACTGTACCTGTGGAAGTCCCTGATACTAGGACGCTTGCGCCGATGAGTGGTTCGCCATCTTTGCTGCTTACTTTACCAGACACCGTTTGTGCGGTTAGAGAAACACTCAGACCTAAGCAAAACAACGGTAAGAAAAGTTTTTGCATACGTTTTGTTAGTTTGTTTATGAATAAATTATGATAGTTAGTGACTATAGCTGCCGACTATAATAATACAAATTTATAATTTTTTATTATAGAATCAATAGCAGTATGAAATAATTTTTCTTGTTATGTATAAATTTACTAGAATAAGATTTTGAACAAATAAGATTTGCTTGAAATATTATACTTAACGGTGTTGTTTTGATAGAAAAAAGTAGATTGGCCTGCTATTGACCTTTACGAGCCTATCATCAAAACCTCACCTTTCCAATTTTTCTTCCTTTTTTCGCAACAAAACCCTACTTTTCTCGCCACTAGATAAAAATCTAAAGATGCTATTTCAAACAAGTGCTAAGGGTAGTGTGTTTGATGATTGAAAATATAAATATTCTATCTATGACATTACATGTTAAGCTACCAGATAGCTTAGTGTTGACTGACTTTGAGCTATTGATGAATCTTGCAGCTAAATTATTTGATAATGGCTTGATTTCTTCAGGACAAGCTGCTGAAATGGTAGGCATCTCTAAGCGAACATTTATAGAAATTGTAGGAAGGTACGGCGTATCCATTTTCCAGTATGATGATGAAGAACTGATCAATGAATTAGACCAACTATGATGATTATTTCTGATGCTAGTCCCATCATAGCACTTTACAATATAGGTCATTTGTCCCTACTGAAATTGCTATATCATAATGTTACCATTACTGATATAGTTCAAGTTGAGGTAGAAATAGAACTTCCTAGTTGGATTGTCATAGACTCAAGTTATGAACTTCATACTTATCAGTCTCTTGCAGTCCAGCTAGATAGAGGCGAAGCTAGTTCTATTGCGCTAGCATTGAAATATGAAGCATCAACTTTAATTATTGATGAGCGTAAAGGGCGTAAAATAGCGAATAGTCTCGGTATTGAAGTAATTGGGTTACTTGGTATTATCGTAAAAGCAAAAAAAGAAGGTAAAATTGAAAAAGGAATGCCGATTGTACAAGCCTTACAAAATCATGGGTTTCGAGTTTCAGATAAATTAGTAGGCATTATTAGTCTGCGATTAAATGAATAGTGCACTCTAAGAATAGGCGCAGCATAGTTCATCATACTTTCAAATCTTACCTTTCCAATTTTTCTTCCTTTTTTCGCAACGAAACCCTACTTTTCTTACTTTTGTAAAAAACAGACCCTTTCGATGAGCAAAATCAATATTTTCATGGCGTATGCCCGTGAAAATCAAACCTACCAAGAAGGATTGTACCGGCAACTGCGTCCTTTGGAACACAATGGCAGTGCGAAAATTTGGTACGATGGCAAAATTATTGCAGGGCAACTTTGGGATGACGAAATCAAGCAGCAACTCAAGCAGGCGCACATTATTTTGCTGCTGATTAGTGATTATTTCTTGGATTCTAGCTATTGTATGGGCGAAGAATATGCCCGTGCTATCGAGCGGCACAAACGCAAAGAAGCCACTATCATTCCGATTATTGTGGATCATTGCTACTGGCAGGCGATGTTTGAGTTGCAGCAATTTCAAATCCCCAATGCCAATCAACCTTTTACGGATGTAACGGGTTCGCAATTGAGCCGACTTTATACAGATATTGTAAAAAGTATTGATGCTGCTATCCAACTCCGCAAAAAAGGCAATCCACCAACGACGATAATTCCTCCGATTATAAATCCTGCGCCAAAGGTAGATATTCCCGCCAACTTTGTCCATATCCCAAGCGGCACCTTCACCATGGGCAGCCCCGAAAAGGAAGTGGATAGAGAAAGCGATGAAACCCAACACCAAGTGAAACTTGCTTCTTTTTACATGTGCCAATACGCCGTGAGCCAAGCAGAATATAAAGCCTTGATTGGCGATAATCCTGCTCATTTTACAGGCAATGACAATTTACCTGTGGAGAAAGTAACGTGGTGGGATGCCACTTTTTACTGCAACAAACTGAATAGAAAATACGGCTATTCCCCTACTTACGACGGCGAGGGCAGGTTGCTCACGCCCGAAGGCAGCATCACGCAGGACATTCGGCAAGTGATTGGATTCCGACTACCTACGGAAGCCGAATGGGAGTACGCTTGCCGTGCAGGCACAGATACGCCTTTCAACACAGGCTACAACCTCACAACCGATCAAGCGAACTACGACGGCAATTATCCTTACCATGAAAATAAAAAAGGACAATACCGCCAAAAAACGGTGCCAGTGAATAGTTTTGCGCCCAATGATTGGAAGCTCTACAATATGCACGGCAACGTATTGGAATGGTGCTACGATTGGTACGATGAAAATTATTACAACACTTGCAAAGCCAAAGGCATGGTGGAAAATCCAATCGGAGCTAATTCCGGTACGACTCGTGTTCTTCGCGGCGGAGGCTTGAGCACCTATGCGCCGTATTGCCGCTCTGCTTCTCGCTTCGGCGACACGCCAAGCACTCGCCTCGGCGACCGCGGGTTTCGTCTAGTCTTCGTCCCTGCCTTCATCAGTTGATCAGAATTTTCAGAATTTTAGGATTTCCAGAATTTTTTTGGGAGGGATATAAAAATTTTGAAAATTCTTCAATTTAGTTAATTCTGATGCTGATATTTTTTGTCTGAATCAGGATTTCCAGGATTAAATGGGGGGAGGTAGTAGTTGTTTTTTTGTGCAACTGAAATAAGGTTTTTTTTGTTTTTACATTTTGGACCACAATAATGGCATCCCTTCGGGATTTCATTTTTTTTGCATCAAATCAAATATTAAATCGCCATTGTTTTATGGAAAGTTTCGAAGAGTTGGTCTTTAGAGGAGATATAGCATCATGTTGCTGGTTTTGAAGCGTTAGGAATTTTACTACTTTCCGATACAAAAGCGGCTAAATATATTACTCAGCAAGTCGTCAGAGGAAATCGCCCCTGTGATGCTACCGAGATGAAATAGCGCTTGGCGAATATCCATGGCAATAAAATCGGAGGTGATACCTTGTGCCATGCTGGTTAGCACTGCCTCTAGGCTAGAATGTGCTTTTTGCAAGGCTTCCACATGGCGCAGGTTGGAGATAATTACATCGGTTTCGAGTTGCTCTTGCAGCACGTTGTTGGACAGGCATTCTTTGAGGTATTCCATATTCATTTGATGAATGGCGGAAACAGGAATAAATTGATGTTCAGCGATGTTGCAGTTTACTCTAGTTAAGGCTTCGGCATAATGTTCCCACTTGGTGTAAGGGTTTAAGTCCATTTTATTAGCGACCAATAGTAAATTGGTGTGGTCGGTAAATAGCTGCTGAATATCTTTTGCCACTTCCTCAGGAGGCGTTTCTATAACGTCAAAAACATAAACAACGATGGCAGATTGTTGTATTTTTTGTAAGGTTCTTTCCACGCCAAGTGCTTCGATTTGGTCTTGTGCTGCTCGGATGCCTGCGGTATCAATCAAGCGAAATAAAATGCCATTGATGTTGAGCGTTTCTTCAATCGTGTCGCGTGTAGTGCCTGCAATGGGAGAAACAATGGCGCGTTCTTCATTGAGCAAAGCATTGAGTAATGTGGATTTTCCTGCATTCGGGCGACCTGCCAACACCGTTGTTACCCCATTTTTGATGGCATTACCCAATTGAAAAGAACGAATAAGCGATTGGATAAACCTATTGATTTTATGAACACTTTGCTTTAAATCCTCGCGATTGGCAAATTCCACATCTTCTTCCCCAAAGTCTAATTCCAATTCAATCAAACTGGCAAAATCAATCAGTTCTTGCCTTAATTTTTGTATTTCGTTAGAAATACCGCCTCGCATTTGGCGCATAGCAATTTCATGGGATTTGGCAGAATGGGACGCAATCAAATCAGCGACTGCCTCGGCTTGCGATAAGTCAAATTGTCCATTCAAGAAGGCGCGTTGCGTAAATTCTCCTGGTTGCGCTAGTCGAGCACCTTTAGCAATGAATAATTCCAAAAGTTGCTGAATGATGTATGACGAACCATGGCAGGAAATCTCTACCACATTTTCTTTGGTGTAGCTTTTGGGCGCAATAAAAAGGCTGACTAAAACATCATCTATAATTGTTCCATTAGAATTTTTTATACTTCCATAGTGCAAGGTATGGCTCTTTTGTTGTAGCAGATTTTTACCTGTAAATACCTCATTTACAAGATGAATGGATTTTTCTCCTGATAGGCGAACCACTCCAATTGCACCTACGCCAGTGGGCGTAGCCAATGCAACAATCGTATCGGCAAGGTCAACGCTGGTGTACGTCATTTTTGATAAATTTCTACTATTTTTGTACAGGCTTGGTTGAGCATTTCAAATACTTGCTCAAAGCCATCGTCATTGTGGTAGGGGTCGGGTACATTCACTTGTCTATCAGGATATATAAAATCCATAATCAGTTTTATTTTTGCTTTTTGTTGGTCATTGCTTGCCATTTTTATCACATCTCGATAGTTCTCATAATCCATGACCAAAATAAGGTCAAAAGTATCCAAATCCTTGACTTTAATTTGTCTAGCTTTTTGATCGGTGATGTCCAGATTGTATTTTTCGGCGATGGCAATAGACCGATGGTCGGGCAGTGCACCAAGATGCCAAGAACCTGTACCGGCAGAATCTACTTGCCAATTCAGTTGATGGGCTTTTATTTTTTCCTTTAAAATGCCTTCTGCTAAAGGAGAACGGCAAATATTCCCCAAACAGACCATTAGTATTTTCAAGCGAAATAGAGTTTATGGTGTAAAAAATTTATAGTGCACATCATTGTTAAATAGGCTCTTCCCCAGAGAAATCTGTTCTTGCTAGATAAACGATAATAATACCTGATAGAATCATCAGAATTTTCATAACGAATCCGAATAAGGCACTTTTAGCATCTAGCCAAACTAGAA
>DAITMC010000234.1:0-5498 GCA_036835365.1 Saprospiraceae bacterium | reverse complement strand
GATAGAGCACCTGACTACGGATCAGGAGGTTTAAGGTTCGAATCCTTATGAGACCGCTCAAAGTTGAGAAAAGATAAGGCACATAAGCACTATCATTTTTCAATTTAGGGGCTATTCAATAGCATTAAAAAGTGGATAAAGATGTCTAAAGTTTGTCAATTAACAGGGAAACGACCAATTTCAGGGAATAATGTATCGCACTCCAACAGGAAAACAAGGAGAAGATTTTTGCCTAATTTGCAGAAGAAAAGATATTTCATTCCTGAAACAAATCAATGGATAGAGTTGAAGCTCTCTACTCATGCTATGCGCAACATAAACAAGTTAGGTATTTATGCCTATCTTAAAAAACTTGAGCAAAAAGGAGTAGATACAGGGGTTGAATTAAAAGCACAATAAATAAGATAATTAATGGCAAAGAAGAGTAAAGGAAATAGGCAGATGATTATTTTAGAGTGTACTGAGCATAAAGCCTCTGGCATGAAAGGTACTTCTAGATATGTTACACAGAAAAATAGAAAAAATACGCCTGATCGTCTTGAATTAAAAAAGTTTAACCCTATTTTACGGAAGGTAACCATACATAGAGAAATTAAGTAATCAATAGACCTATAATCTAAAATATCATGGCTAAGGTATCCAAAAACGCTCGTGTTGCTCAACGTGCTGCTAACGCAGGGTCAGGTAGAGATCACGTAAAGGTGATAAAAAGTATTAAGAATCCTAAAACGGGAACTTATTCCTACAAAGAAGTAATTGTGCATAAAGACAAAGTAAAGGAATTTTTTGATCAAAAGTAAACTCACTTTCCGATACACAAATTAATATAGGGCTTTATCCTCTTTTCGAGGGCAAAGCCTTTATTATATTACACTAAATCAAAAAATTCAATGAGTTTTTTTAATAAATTCTTCAGTAAGCAGAAAAAGGAAGACCTTGATAAAGGCTTAGAAAAAACAAAAAGTTCCTTCTTAGGAAAACTCTCGAAAGCCATTGCAGGTAAATCCACTGTGGATGAAGAAGTATTAGACGAGTTGGAACAAATACTAATCACCTCCGATGTGGGATTCGATACAACGGTCAAAATCATTAATCGCATTGAGGCGCGTGTAGCGCGCGACAAGTACTTGGGAACTGGGGAGTTAAATGAAATTCTGAGGGACGAAATTGTACAGCTCCTAGCTGAAAATAATACCGTTGACTATGAAGACTTTACACTACCATCAACAACTAAGCCAAGCATTATTCTTGTTGTTGGTGTGAATGGGGTGGGCAAAACGACAACCATTGGTAAATTAGCATATCAGTATCAGCAGCAAGGGAAAAAAGTCATTTTGGGCGCTGGCGATACCTTTCGTGCTGCTGCGGTAGATCAGTTAAAAATTTGGTCAGAGCGTGTAGGTTGTGCTTTTTACAGCAAAGGTATGGATACCGACCCTGCTGCTGTGGCCTACGAGACAGTCAATAAAGCCATAGAGGAAGGTTTTGATATTGCGATTATTGACACGGCTGGACGCTTGCATACAAAAACTAACTTGATGCAAGAGCTATCTAAAATTAAACGCTCTGTGAGTAAGCGCCTGCCTGAAGCACCACATGAAGTGCTATTAGTCCTAGATGCTACCACAGGCCAAAACGCAATAGAACAAGCCACCCATTTTACCGCTGCTACGGACGTTACTGCATTAGCGCTCACCAAACTGGATGGTACAGCTAAAGGCGGCGTTGCTATTGGTATTTCTGATCAATTCAAGGTGCCTATTCGCTACATTGGTGTAGGTGAAGGGATGAATCAATTACAGATTTTCAATAAACGCGCCTTTGTAGATGCGTTTTTTCAATAGCTAAATGCCCAGGACATTACTACTATGGACACAACAACTAACCAGAATCTAATATCTTTATAGAAGGCGTATCCTTTGTCGGACAAAATGTTCCAAAAGCAGACACCTATCAAGAAAAAAATAATTGTGATAGCTAACATTGTAGTTGGGATTTTATATGCTCAAAATATGTGTTCAAAGTTTAAAAGCAACTTGCGTAGCTTTTGTTCAGACCTAATTTAGTGTTCTATGTTGATTTAGTGTTCCTTTATCCTAGTTGGTTTATTCTTTTCAGACCTAATTTTGCTAACTACTGAACTCCTTTTTTATGCTGAAGCAGCAATTTTTTTGTTTGCTTAATTAGACTTGGTCCTGCATATACCAAACCAGAATACACTTGCACTAAATCTGCCCCTGCTGCCAGTTTTTCTAGCGTATCAGCAGGTTTTTCAATGCCACCTACGCCGATTATAATGATTTTTCCATTCGTTTTGCTGCTGATATAACGAATAATCTCCGTAGAACGCTCCCTCAAAGGTGCGCCACTTAACCCACCATTGCCTAACTTTGTGATTTTTTTAACATCTGTTGTCAATCCTGAACGTTCGATAGTGGTATTGGTCGCAATAATGCCCGCTAGTTGAGTTTGTTCCACAATATCAAGAATGTCATCTATTTGTTCAAAGGAAAGATCGGGCGCAATTTTTAACAAAATAGGTTTAGCATTGGGCTTTGACTGATTAATGTTTTGTAAAGTGGAAAGCAGTTTGGTAAGCGGTTCTTTCTCTTGCAAAGCCCTCAAATCAGGTGTATTAGGAGAACTTACGTTTACCACAAAATAGTCCACATAAGGGAATAAAGCATGGAAACAGAAGACATAATCTTCTGTGGCTTGTTCATTGGGAGTAGTTTTGTTTTTGCCAATGTTGCCGCCAATCACTAAGTGCTGTGGTCTTTTTTGCTGAAGTTGTTGCACTAGTGCTGCTACACCATTATTGTTAAAGCCCATTCTATTGATTAGTGCGTTGTCCTTTGGTAGGCGAAACAGTCTAGGTTTAGGATTACCTGCTTGAGGCTTAGGCGTTACTGTGCCCAATTCGACAAAACCAAAACCCAAAGCAGACATCTCTTTAAAATATTGTCCATCTTTATCAAAACCTGCCGCTAAGCCGATAGGATTCTGGAAATGCAAGCCCATTAGCTGTTTTTGTAACTGTGGATGCTCAAAGCGAAAGGCGTTTTTGAACAGCACATTAATAATTGGCAAGCGAAGCACCCACTTGAGTAAACCAACAGTGAAGTAATGTGCGCGCTCAGGCGGTAACAAAAACAGAATAGGCTTCAATAAAAAATACATCATCTTTTGATTTGTCGCAAAACTACGTCAAAAGATGATGCTAAGATAATGTTTGTTATCAGAATCCAAATTTAGCAGCCAATAGCCAAGAACGATTTCTGAAAAGTCTAAGACTCAAAGTTCTGAAAAGATTAAAAGGTTTTTATCACTTGAACACGCTGTATGCCATTACTTTTGTTATTGATGTACTCTAAGAAATAAATACCTGGTTGAAGATCACTACCATTCAAAAACCAACTATGATAGCCTTTTTCTAAGACAGTTTGGTTCGCTAAAACCCTGACAGGAAGCCCAAGTTGATTAATTAAACGAATAGTCCAAGTGGTTTTTTCAACTACTTGTATAGTAACATTTGTTTCTAAGGAGAAAGGATTAGGGTAAATGTCTAAACCAATCGGCTGTCCCATGAAGGGTGGGGCAGTAGAATATTCGTCTTCCTTATGCCATGGGGAGAGAAAAACAGGCTCTCCTGTCAACATTAAGTTTTCGGCATTAACCATAGTAGAATCTTGAGTAACGGCAAAATTCCATCTTTTTTGTACCAACACAGACTCGCCAATTAAGCGTTTTAGATTGATAACTTGTAGTGCTTCTTCGGAATTATCCTTCTGTGTGGTTGCCCAAAGTACGTATTCGATTTTGCCTTGCTTGGTAATAAACACACCGCCTTCGATGCCTTCGGGTAGGTTGAGCCGTTCATAAAGTTCTTTATCGAAGCGCGCTTCGTAAAATAAATCTGACATAGTTTTGTAAGCGATACCAATATCATTGGGCTTTGCCGTCTTAGGATTTGCCTTGTACAAATTTTGGTACAAACCCATCAAATGGTATTCATCATAAATATTTTTAGCCTCTTTTTCATCGAATTTATCGCCAAGCGTAAAAATGTGGAACTGATGTATCTTATATTTTTGACTTTCCACCAAGGCTTTAATGATGAAGTTGCGTTGTACTTCGTCAGAGCCAAACCCCATATTAACAGGGCTTCGAGGTACATTACATTCTGTGATAATCCATTCTTTTTGAGGATATAGTGCACCGTCATAACCATGTTTGAACAACACCTCTTCCATGCGTTGGCGCAAGTGGAGTACTCCTTTAATGGCGGCATCGGTGTGGCGTTTATAGACGAAACCACCGAGTGCATTACTCCAGTCGCGAAGGCTGTTATCAATATGCGGATAGGTATGAAAACTTAGCACATCGAAATAAGCTCCGCCTTTGAGTGGAAATTCTGCGGTAACTTCCCCTTTATCAGGATTATCGGTATTTCTCAATACGCCATCCAGAAAACTAGGGTATCCGATACCACCAATCGCTACATAAGCTTCAGGGTCAATGGTTTTGATGATTTCGTAACTAATTCTCAACATCCGGATGTAGTGTTGAATCGGAGCGCGAATGTCATAGTCGCAAGGCGCTGGGTCGTATTCCCACCAATTTCTTTCCTTGCCAGGTGGGTAAATTGAGTTAGCGGTAAAAGAATAATCAGGTTCATTCCAAATTTCCCAAAACTTAACATACTCCTTATACAAACTTACGGTTTTGTAAAGATAAGCAGCGTAGTAATTGTCTTCGTTGTAGGGTGTGCCATCTTTGCCATCATCCCAAATGGGTTCATACAAATTCAAAAATAATTCGGAACGTTTGGTTGAGCAGTAATAGGTGGTGTCTCGGTGCGCTTCTGAGGGATAGCCCACAAAAACAACATTGTCTTTTGCCCCTAGTTTTCGATAATGCTCAAAGGTGGGAAGTCTAAATTCATAGCCCCACTGCTCCATGAAATGTTCAAATAAAGCCGGACGCAAAGTAGTAACGCCAGTTCCAGCGATTTGCTCGGCATCATTCCCAATGGAAATATCGCCTAGCTGTTCGGCACTCCAGTTGGGGAAATAACCTACGTTAGAGCCATAGCCAAAATGACCAGTATAGGGTTTCACTACATCGTTGGCAGTGAATTTTACTTGTGCCACACTCAGATAGGTCGCACTAAAGAAAAGTAACAACAGATAGAAACGCTTCATAATAGTATTGTTAAATCGGTTTTTGAATACAAAAAATAGAAAAGTGGATTTACTTCCACAGTGGTGCGTTTTCTCTGATGTAGTAAAAATAGGGCGAGAAGTAATAAAAAACAACTGTTCCTTACCGAATGGTCATCCCCTGAGGAGTAGCGGTAGCTTTGGTTTATTGTAGCAGGATAAATTGCAGTAGCATCATGCCGTCTATTAAGCCAATAAAGTATTGGTCAGATTTATCAGGGGTTGTAAAACTGACTAATGAGCCTGTGATAAGAAAAGATAGGGCAAATTGTCCTA
>DAITMC010000233.1:0-5552 GCA_036835365.1 Saprospiraceae bacterium | reverse complement strand
AGACCGCTTACCCATGACTTAATGAAGAATATATTTCAAATTTATCATATTGATTTACAAGAAATAATTATCAACGACCTCCACGAAGGCATTTTTTATGCACAACTCATTTGCCTACAAAATGGTCAACTCAAAGAGATTGATTCTCGTACCTCGGATGCCTTGGCTATGGCAGTTCGCTTCGAGTGTCCTATTTATACTTATGAATCTATCCTTGAGCGTGCGGGTGTGGTACTGGAAGTAGCAGAGGAAAACGCAAATGAAGAAGATGGTTCAGATGCAAAAGCGGTAAGTAAAAAAACGACTAAACGATCAAAACGCCTTTCTGCATACTCTGTTAGTGAACTGCATCAAATGCTTAATGAGGTGTTAGAAAATGAAGATTATGAGCGAGCTGCTGAAATAAGGGACGAGATCAATAAGCGAGAGCAATAAAAAAATAACCATTTTTCTTATTTTTTTTAATCGCTTTTTAGTATTCCTATATGGAATATCTGCGGCTATCCAGTTTTAGTAAAACAGCTATCATTACTGTGAAAGTAAAGAGTGAAGAACCTCCTTTGCTGATAAAAGGCAAAGGGACACCAATCGTAGGCACTAGCCCCATGGTCATGCCAACATTGATGAATACATGGAGAAAAATGATTCCTGCAACGCCATAGGCATAGATTCGAGAAAAATTGGAGCGCTGCCGCTCGGCGAGAAATAAGATACGGAGTAATAAGGCAAGAAAAACACCAATTAATCCTACGCTACCTATAAAACCATGCTCTTCGCCTATCGTACAGAATATAAAATCAGTAGTTTGTTCAGGTACATAATTCAACTTAGTTAATGTGCCTTGAAAAAGTCCTTTACCTGTAACGCCTCCAGAGCTAATGGCTAATTTGGATTGAATAACGTTGTAAAGTGGTCCCCTAGGGTCGCACTTTTCAGGACGCAACCACATGTAAACTCGCTCTTGTTGATAGGGCTTTAAAAAATTATCAAAAGCATAATCGGCGGAGTAAACAATGCCTATTCCCAGCAATAGCGCAGTTACTATGAACGTAGTCATTCTAGATTTTTTGCTGACATAATGTACAGTTGCCAAAACAGCTAAAATAATGCTATTAGAGAGCAATATAAATTTCCAAGAACTTTCCCTCCAAAAGTAAAAGGAAAAGAACAAAACAATGACAGCACTGGCAACCCAGTAAAATCTAGTCTTAAAAAGAGTAGTTAATACTATGGTGGCAATACCTATCAGACTTAAAGTTATAATGTTTACGTCATCAACAGCAAGTGTAACTACTAAAATGGTAGCTGCTACTAATCCAATGCTAATATAAATAAATGAGAAACCTTCTCTGTAGAGCAAAATAAAAAACGACGTGAATATAAGTGCAGAACCAGCATCTGGTTGGAGTAAAATTAAGGCAGCCGGTAAAAATATTAGCCCTAGAACCACCCCTAAGCTAGAAGAGCGCTTAATATCTGTATTGTAAGCGCCTAAGTAACTGGCTAGTGCTAGACTCGTAGCAAATTTGGTAATCTCAGAAGGCTGAAACCCAAAACTACCTATGCGAAACCATGAGGTATTACCTTTTACTTCAACACCAAAAAATAATACCAGCACCAATAAAATGATAGACATTAAGTAAATAGGGAAAGCAGAAATCTGCCAAAATTTCCAATCTATAAGCTGAATAATTGCTAAGGCAAAAAGAGAAATACCCACCCAGATAATTTGGTTACCAGCAGCCGTCTTCAGAAAAGCCCTATAGCTCGTGATGGGGTCATCACTTATGGTAGTAGCATAAATCATTAATGCACCCAGCGCTACTAGCGCAAAGTACATAGAAAGTAAAATATAATCTATTTTTTTTAAACGTTCATCCCTTGAGGTCATGTAGTTGAATCATCTATCAATTAGAAAATTAAGTCTATTGGACTAATGTTATTATCGAACGATATTAATGCCCCATTGTAATCTTTTCTGATAATATTCCATAGTCGGTACGCATCTAGTTTACTCTCAAAAGCACCAGCACGTAAAATATAATTTGGTCTATCGTGCACCCAATCTACGGAGATATTAGGGTAAGTATATTGAAATTCACGTTGTGTTTTCTCTAATTGTAATCTATCGCGTGTAGCAAAAATCTGAATGCGATAGCCTGATACTTTTTTCACATTTCTATTTCCCTCTACAAAACGCTCCATCATCATTTTAATCTCAGCACTTTCATTAACAGATACTTGAGCGAAAGTAGATACGCTTACGAATAAGCAAAATGCAAAAAAGATAGCTATTTTTTTCATTTCAAATGAATTTGCACAAAAATAAAGCATGAAATTGGGATTACCTAATTCAACAAACGAATACTTTGTGAGCTACCTAATCTACTTGCGCCTAGTTCCAACAGTTGATGCGCTAATTCTGGCGTTCTGATACCGCCTGCTGCTTTAATTTTTATTTGTTTATCCAAATGCTGGCGTAGTAGTGCAATAATTTCCTTAGTTGCTCCCTTTCCATTGAATCCTGTTGAGTTCTTAACGAAATCAACGCGCGCTTCATTGCATATGGCACACAATTGAATAATCTCAGGTTGGTCTAATAACTCTGTTTCCAAAATAACCTTAATGATTTTTCCTTTCAACTGAACGGCTGTACAAAGGCTATTAATTTCATTTTTGACGTAATTCCAGTCTTTGTCTTTAACGGCGCAAGTGTTAATAACCACATCAAACTCATCTGCACCATGTTCAATAGCGCGACGAATTTCTTCTATTTTTGAGGCTAAGCTAGCATAACCAAAGGGAAAGCCGATGACAGTGGCAATAGCAATATTTGTATTTTCAAGCTGCCTTTGCGCTAAACTTACAAAATAAGGTGGAATACAAACCGCTTTGAAGTGGTATTGGGTTGCCTCATTACAAAGTTGAGTAATCTCTCTAGTGGTAACATCTGGTCGAAGTAAGGTATGATCCAGGAAATTAGCAATTTCCATATAACAGGGCTTTAATTATAATTTGTTAAAAATTGATATGTAATACGCACACTACCCCTAAATGTTTAGTTTATTCTCGTTACCAAGAGAAAATATAAACTATATTAGGTCGGGTAGCTTCTCCAATTTTAATATTTAGCCAAACTACCCGACTATTAACTACTGATAATCATTGCGTTAAAATGCGCAATTTAACATGAGCCGAGAGAAATAATCAGTACATTTTTATTTTTAAAAGTTTATGGAATTATTCGACTGGCAGACATAATTCGATTGCGCCAGTAGTCCGATGCTAATAAATTTTCAATCACAACGCCGCGAGAAGTAGTCGCATGAATGATGATGATATCTTTATCTTTTCGCTCTAGCACCAGTGCGACATGTCCAACTGTCCTCTTGTTGTGAGTAAAGAAAATCAAGTCACCTGTTTCTACCTCTTGCCATTTTATTTTTTTACCCTGCTTCGCTTGTTCGCTGGAGCTACCTTGCAAAAGGATACCATTTTTACTCATCACATAATGGGTAAAGCCCGAGCAATCAAAGCCTTGGGGCGTTTTTCCACCATAGCGATAAGGCGTATCCTTAAATTTGACGGCAAACGTAGCTATATCTTTTTTAAGTTGAGCGATTTCCTTTTTTTCTTTATTGGATACGGTCGAAGTCATTACAACTTCCTCTTTTTTGGGTGTATTTGTTTTTTCTACTTTGATCAAAATAGTTTTGGGCGCATCTAGTTCATTTAACTCATAAGTTGTGATCAAATTCAACAATGTCTTAACTTCTATCGCTGGGTAGCCCGCTTTGCTCAGTTCTTTAATCCAAAATGTGGCATCAGCATTCGATTGCTCTAGGAGATACTTGAAACGCCTATCGTTTTTCAGCCAGTTGGTGTGCTGCACGAAACTTTGCGTAGCTGCATCAAATTTGCGATAGCAAGCATTACTCAAATCTTTGTCGCTTATTTCATCTTTTTTATATACTTTTTTCCCCGACCAACCTGTATCACTAGCAGGCAAGTTACCTTCGCATTTCAAAGCAAAATGATTATTGGCTCTTTTAGCTAAGTAGCTTTGCCCACTGTTGGTCAAGTAAATAGCCAAAGCCATTTGTACGCTTGCAGGAACACCGGTGCGCTGCATTTCAGCACTGGCAATAGCTTTGTACGTCTTAATATAATCTTGAGTAGTGGTGGAAGCAAACGAAATATTTGTAAAGAACAGGCACCATCCTAATGCACTAAAAAATAATGTTTTCATAGCTGAGTATTTTGATTGTGTAAGGTGTGAACATTTTCCACATCGGACGCTAAATAGCAAAAGCATATTGCTTAAAGAAAGGAAGGTTACCTGTTAATTAAAATATAAATGACTCTTAATTAATTTTAACAATATATTATTCCATATTTCACATTATGTAAATTGTTAAAAAACAGAACTTAATGAGCAGGAAAAATAGCTGTTGCCAATGCTAAAGATTGCTGAAAAGCAGATTTATCTAAGTTAAAATTAGTAGCTACTTCCGAAAAATAGCTTATTAGGTGTTCGGTAGGCATATTACCAGTGAGTTCATCTTTTGCCATCGGGCAGCCACCGTACCCTTTGATAGCTCCATCAAATCTTCTGCAACCACTTTGATAGGCAGCTACCACTTTTTCCCGCCAAGTAGTAGGTGTCGTATGCAAATGCGCTCCTATCTCTACATTTTGATAAAGCGGCAATAGGTTGGAAAAAAGATAAGTAATACTATCCGGATTAGAAACGCCTACGGTATCGGACATTTGAAGAATGGTAATACCCATTTCTACTAAGCGATTCGTCCACTTGTGCACAATTTCCACGTTCCAAGGATCGCCGTAAGGATTGCCAAAACCCATAGAAATATAAGCGACTAAAGTTTTTTTGCTTTGCTGACAAATCTCCTGAATTTGCGCTACACGCTTCAACGATTGCTCAATGGTGGCATTGGTATTGCGAATTTGAAAAGTTTCTGAAATAGAAAAAGGATAACCTAAGTAAGCAATTTCATCAAATTGAGCTGCATCACTAGCACCTCTTTCATTGGCGACTATCGCCAATAGCTTGGTCGAAGTATGGCTCAAGTCCAATTGTTGCAACACCTCTGCGGTATCGCGCATTTGTGGTATTGCCTTCGGCGAGACAAAACTACCAAAATCAATGGTATCAAAACCGACCTTCAGTAATTGATTGATGTAAGCCACTTTTTTTTCAGTGGCTATGAAAGGCTCAATACCTTGCATAGCATCTCTTGGACATTCTATTATTTTTAGCATCGCTGTTGGATTCAATTTGGCATTAAAACCTTTTCTAAGTAAACTATCAAAACGTTGGTCTGTTTCATTACAAAATTAAATTTCGTATGACAAAATATAAAGGTTTATTCACCTTCATCGGCTTTTTGCTTTTTATTTATGGAATGCTTGCCATAGTATTAAGTTTGATTGGCGCAAAACTTTCTTTTCTAGTTTGGCTAGATGCTAAAAGTGCCTTATTCGGATTTGTCATGAAAATTCTGATGATTCTATCAGGGGTTATTATCGTT
>DAITMC010000232.1:0-5633 GCA_036835365.1 Saprospiraceae bacterium | reverse complement strand
GAACAAGATTTATAAGGTACTCGGTTTTCGATGTTTGGTACTTGGATAATTTAATATTTACCGAATACCAGATACCAAACACTGGATACCAAATAAAATGTTTCATGTATTCTTTACATCAAGAATTTGGAATTGTGAAAAATTATTCTGTTCAAAGCAATATTTATACGCTTTCATTTGTTCTAATAAATGAATTCATGAAAAAGGTCACACTCACTAAAACAACCGCCTATGGAGGTCAAATTTACCCAGGAATGTTTGGTCCGATTAATTTACAAAGAGACCAGTGCTACGGAAACACTTCATCTATTCAAAGCAATGGATACTAATCCTGAATTGCTGGCAGATTATGAGCGTTTGATGGAGGCTTATCTTTATCTACCTAAAGTAAAGTTTAGTGTATCGCCTAGCACAAAGAGAAAAGTAATGGCCTACAGCGAACAAGGAACGCTGGTGTAACCGCTATTACAACGTTACTTTTTGAATGCTGAGATGAATTTGGTTTTGTCTCAGCATTTTTTGTTGGTTAGCACATATTAACCTAAACGATATTATTCTAATAACTGATGTTATGCGGGACAAAAAAGTAAGCCTTGCGACAAACATCCATTTTCGAGTTATCGTTCATTAAGGCTTTTCTATGTTTGAAATCCCTGATGGATGCCATTATGGTAGCTAAAGATGTAAAAACACAAAATCCTGAAAGTGGGATATGATGTCCCACTTTCAGGATTTTGTGTTTTGGTTCTGAACAATAGATTGTTCAGAACCAAAACATAAGACGTTTACGATGTAATAACAAACTTTATCTTAAATATCTTACAGAATATACTTTACACCTACCTGCATTCTCCAAGCATTAGGTAATACATTTGATGTAGTACGGAATGTTTCTGTTGGAAAATCCGTTGTACCTGTAATCGTATTTAATCTGTATCTAGGTACACCTTGGTCGTTCACCCCTCTATAGTTTAACAAGTTTGTTTGAAAAGGTACTTGTGGTACGCCCCAATCACTGTTAAACATGTTACCGATATTCAAGATGTCAATAGTTAATTGCAACTTATTGCGGTCTGTTTTAGTAAAGTTAATATCTTGTAGAATACGGAAATCGAAACGGTGTACCCAAGGAGCCAAAGCACCATTTCTCTCCGCGATCTGACCTCTTATACCGCTCAAATAGTCATCTTGGTTGATGTAACTATCTAAAAGTGCCTGTTGTATTTCTGGCGTAATTGTTTGTCCAGCAAGGGTGAATTGCTCAAAGGTCAACTCACTTGCACTATTTGGTACATAAATTAAGCGGTTAGAAGCATCTCCAAAGTTACCAGAGTAAGTGTAAGAGAAACGACCAGCATTACCACCGTCATAGAATAAACCAATAGTTGTTCCCCCAACTTGATAAGAAAAGTTACCAATCAAACGGTTAGGTTGATCGAAACCTGCGAAGCTCAACTCAGGATTGTTTCTGTCTCTCTGAATAGTAGCAGTCCAAAGAGAAACGGCTTGGGCACCACCCGCTGCGTCTAAATCTCTAGCTTGAGAGCGAGTATATGCCGCCATCAAGTAGAAGTTACGACCAAATTGCTTAGATAATTGAGCAGTAGCAGAAAAGTAATCTGCTTTTTCCGTAGCATTCGTTAAGTAAAATACATTACGGAAATCAGGGTCATTGCTATAACCAGTTAAACCAGGTTGAGAAACCCAATAACCACGATTATCAGGACCAGCTAATGTACGGTCAGCATCTCTCAATACAACATTATTTGCGATAGGCGTGTGAACATCGCGATTGTAGATAAACTCTAATGTCGCTTCAATACCACCAGGCAGTTTTTGATCAATACCAATATTAGTTCTCCACACTTGTGGCAATTTAAAATCTCTATCCGTTAGGTTCAACTCGTTAGAAAGCGTTGCAGCAGGATTTTCAGGATTGTAAGCCGTTACAGAAGGATTAAATATGATACCATTTGCCTCTACTGCTGCGCCTTCAAAACCTAAACCACCACGGATAACACCAGAGCCATTTACTTGGTTAGATAACCAAACAAAAGGAATTCTACCAGAGAAAAGACCTGTACCACCACGAATGACTGTGCTGCGGTCTCCTTTCGCATCAAAGTTCACACCAAGACGCGGAGAAAACAAAGGATTTACTTTAGGGAAAGTAGCTACATCTGGAATAAAAGTATTACCACTTACATCTGTAAATTCTTTTTTCAAATCATCTAACAATTGGTTGTTAGGAATGTCAATTGGATAGAATGGTAAATCTACTCGCAAACCTCCTGTCAGTTTCAAGCGGTCAGTAGCTTGGTATTCATCTTGAACATAAATACCGAATTGTCCAAATTGAGTCGCATCTGTTGGAGGCGTAGTAGAGCCATCCAAGGCGTAGCCTTTGGCGAAAGCATCAGGAAAAACATTAGGATTTCTGTTGATTACTGCATCTACAAATTTTTCATAGCCAATATAGCGGTAGAAACCATTGAACGTTGGATTGAAGGCGTTATCGAACGTCATGAACTCAAGGTTCAAACCAGCCGTTACAGTATGCTTATCCAAAAATAACGTGGTATTGTTGGTAATATTAAAAATATTGTTTTCCAATAAATTACCTACTGTAAACAACTCATTACCCATTGTCATATAGTACAATAAGTTTCCAGAGGCATCTGGCTCAAGCACTTCGATAAAAGGAAAATCCTGACCGCCCGGAATACCCCGCTTAGGGTCTGTAATCAGAGTATAACCTACGTTCAATTGATTAGAAATTCTATCCCCGAAAATAGAGTTTAGCTCTGCTACGTAAGAAGTTACTTTTCGGTCGTTCGTATAATTATTATTGCGGAAGTTAATGTTCTCAACACCTTGTCGGCTAGTATTTCTGTAACGCGTCTGAATGTAACGAATAGAATTTCCATTCGTTGGTACGTCTGTGAAAGCGCTATAATCATTGAAGCGAGCAGTTAGTTTATGATTTTTACTAATATTGTAGTCTAATCTAACATTAATACGCTGCTGCTCTGATGCAAAAGGATATCCATCTGGCGCACCTACATCATAACCATAAAGGCTTTGGATTTGATTACGTACAAAATTAGCCTGCTCAATAGGCACTCGAGAGATAATAAGACCATCTGGTGTTTCACCTGGACGAGCTGCTCTTTTCAAGAATGAAACCACTTCCTCTTCCTCAAACTCATAGGAAGCAAATAGGAACAGTTTGTTTTTAATAATAGGAAAACCTAGGGTAGCACCATAAATTTGGTTATTAGAGTTTCCTCTATCTACCGCCAAGTCGCCTGCCTTGTTACCTTGCATCTGGTCATTTCGGAGAAGGTAGTAAGCCGAGCCAGTGATTTTATTAGTCCCTGATTTTGTTACTGCATTTACGGCAGCACCTGTAAAGCCTGAGTAACGTACATCGTAAGGTGCTAAGTTTACACTTACTGCTTCAATCGCATCCAAAGAGATAGGGTTTCCACCCGCAAACTGAGCCGAACCTAGACCAAAGTTGTTGTTGTAAATGTTTCCATCAATTGTGTAGTTGTTAAATCTTGAACTTGTACCTGCGAAAGAAGTACCATTCGATTGTGGTGTCAAACGAGTAAAGTCATTGATACTTCTGCTGATTGTAGGAAGGCTTGTGATTTTTTCCGCAGAGATATTCACCGCGGACCCCGTTTTGCTATCCGTAAACTTTGCATCTTTTGAAGCCGTTACGGTTACCTCTCCTATTTCAATAGGCGTATCAGATACAGTAAAGTTAACAATAGAAGCAGCACCTAAACTTAAGAAAATGCCAGATTCTTTGCTAGTCTCATAACCGACATAGCTAACTTCCACTTCGTAAGGACCCCCTACTCGCATACCTTGTATAGCGTAGTAGCCAGAAGCGTTAGTTACAGTACCGTAAGTAGTACCCGATGGTACGTGTGTAGCTAAAATGGTTGCACCAATTAGTTCAAGACCAGTGTTGTCCAGAACTTTACCATTAATACTACTAGTTGTGATTTGTGCACTTGCTAGTACACTCATCATTAAAAATGCACATAAAACTAGAATACTTTTCTTCATAAGAGTAAAATTTAATTTTCTAGTAAAGTTAAATAAAATAAACATTTGATTTTCAAAGTGTTATATAAATCATAACACTTTTGCAAACAATTAAGTGCAAATGTAGATAAGCAATATTAAGTCAATGTAAATCTACTTTTAAGTTTATGGGAAGAACATAAATCTTATAAAATTAGGCGTTTGTACAGATGTGCTAATATATGCTGCAAACAAGGTTACACTGAAGCTAGTGCATCAAGCAATCAATTAAACAGAATAAAATTTGGATTAATTGTCAAATACTAAATAGTATTTCCATATAAAAAAATAGTGCCGCTGACCGTATTTTTACATTTTTTTAAAGCACTTACTGCTCCCCCACCGTTGCCTCATAAATCGTGCTAGGCATATCCGCTGAAATAGCATATTCACTTTCGGCACTGGCAAAAAATATATCCCCTCGATTGCCGTTCGAGAATTGCCCTTCCGATTCAACTTTTACAGCTCCTTCCAAGATGATGAAGATGCTCGGTGCATCGGTCTTCGCTAGATGCAGGCTTCCTGCTGCTAAGTTTTTTCTACTCAATGCAAAGTCAGGTGCAGGCGTTGGATACACTTGTTCCACCGCTGAAATAGCCGTTCCGTTTAGGATTTGTGGCACAATAGGCTCGGTCATTAAATGTTCCAGCAATATAGGTACATCAATGTGCTTGGGCGTAAGTCCCCCTCTGAACACATTGTCCGAGTTCGCCATCAATTCCACACATACGCCTTGCAGGTAAGCATGCGGAATGCCTGCATCTTGAAAAATACCTGCATTGGGCTGGACATGAACAATGTTAAATAAGTAAATAGAGAAGATACCTCTATCAAAATGTCCATTTTGGGTATATTCCTCGAAAGCTCGTTTTGCCCAATAGTCAGCCTCGGCTTTGTCTTCGTAAATCCCCCAAAATAGGCGTTCGTCCAAAGGTGCGAGCAGTTGATTGACTTCGGCTTGTGGTAATTCCATGATATACTGGTACAACTGGCGGATGTCCTGCTGCTTGAATTGTGCCGTTAAGGGCATTAATTCTTCTACGGTTTCTAAGGTGTGTTCAATGGCTGCCGCTGTTTTGAAACCATGCAACAAATAAAAGTCCGTCAGTGCCACCATCATTTCTGGCTTATGATTGTCGTCCTTGAAATTGCGATGCGCTGCATCTAGCGGTATGCCCATTTCATTTTCTCGCTGAAATCCTCTGACCGCAGCAGCTTTATTGGGATGCGTTTGAATGGAGAGCATTTTTTTTACGTCCAATATTTTGAATAGAAAGGGCAAACTATTCTTGAATTGAGTGGCTACTTTTTCACCTAATATCCCTTTAGGATCACTAGCGATGTAATCAGATAATGAAATTTGTTCCTCTTCCATAAAAAGTTGCGCATCCCCTCTAGGGTGAGTGCCCATCCAAAGTTCAGCAAAAGGCTGCTCTTGAGGATTAGCCACCCTAATTAAGTGAGGCAAAAAAGTAGTTCCTCCCCAATCGTAATGTTGAATGGTTCCTTTAAGTGCGAAAACAGGCATGAGC
>DAITMC010000231.1:0-5652 GCA_036835365.1 Saprospiraceae bacterium | reverse complement strand
AGTTAAGGATGAAAGAAAGCTACATCAAAGATTTGTACTTCTGTAAATCTTTGTGGTAAACAATTCGCTCGAAGCAATTGAGATACATCCAGTACAGGTAAAGGAAAATCCGTTAAATTTTTCGATTTATTTTTCTCCTATTCCGTTAGTTTTGGGTCATTTTATTGGTAAATTCCTTGAATGGATAGGAGTTCATTGGGGAAAACTTCATAACTTAGTTAATCCATATTTTGTTAGCAAATAAAAATCAATCCATCACTAATTGTCATTAAAAACAATCTAAAATAATGAGACATTCCATACAACTCCTACTCCTATGCTTAGGCATTGGCATGATTATTTTTGCCAGTCAGGGCGGGAAAGAAAAGTCCCTCTACTCGACAAAAAAAATGCCTAAAGATTTGCGCATTCAACATGCTTTGGAAGATAATTTTGAGCGCACCAAAGATCCCGCACTGGGCTATCCCCCTATTGAGCGCCTGACGATAGCAATACAGCAAACCAAGCAACTACAAAAGCAGATGCTATTGCAAAAAAATAAGTTTACTAATGCGCGCTTCCGCGAGCGTGGACCGAACAACATTGGAGGCCGAACCAGAACTATTCTGATTGATGAAAACGACCCTAGCCGAAAGACTATTTTTGCCGGTGGCGTAACTGGCGGACTCTGGCGCACCAATGACATCACCGCCGCCAATCCAAGTTGGCAAATAATTGACGACTATTTGGACAACCTTTCCGTAGGAGCTTTAGCGCAAGACCCCAACAATCCGCAAGTTATGTTTATGGGCACCGGGGAAGGTTATGGAGGAATTGCTGTTGGATTAGGTATTTTTCGTTCTGATGATGGCGGTAACACTTGGAATTTACTACCCACTACCACAGACGGGCGCTTCCGATTCACGCGCTCGCTTTTGGTGCATCCATCGGGCGAAGTGTATGCTGGCACTTCCACTGGCTTGTACCAATCTAAAAATGGTGGACAAACGTGGCAAAGAGTGCTTGGCGGTGGCGATATCTACGACATTATTTATATCAAATCAAACAACACCATGTATGTGTCCTCCAATAATGCGGTGTTTAGTTCAATCGTTGGGGACAGTGGTACTTGGAACGATTTGAGTAGAGGAATGAATTACCCTCGTGGTTGGGCGCGTACAGAACTAGCGGTAAGTGCTTCCAACCCTAATGTAATGTACATTATTGGTGCTTCAGGTAATAGTGCTACGGACGTATTCAGAAGTTTAGATGGCGGTCAGAATTGGCAAAATATGGGTAAAGTAGCGGGTATTCCTGACTTTACCAATGGACAAGCGTGGTACGATTTGGACATTGCTGTTGACCCCTTCAATCCACAACACGTTATTGCGGGGGGTGTTCCTATTTTTCGCTCGCTTAGTGGCGCATTCAACTGGGAACGTTTTGCCAATAATATGCACGTTGACCAACATTTAGCCTTATTTGATGAAAAACAACCTGGCATTGTTTACTTCGGCAATGATGGTGGAGTGTATAGAAGTGTTAACGGCTCCGCACCTAGTGTAGAAGACCGAAATTTAGGCTACAATGTTACCCAATTTTATTCTGGTGCTATTCATCCAGAAGCAGGTTCAAATTATATGCTTGGCGGAACACAAGACAACAATTCTTTACAACTCAATGGAACAGGCATCTCTGGGGCAAGAATTGTGAACGGTGGTGATGGTATGCTGTGCCATATTGACCAAAATAACCCACAATTTCAGTTAGTCTCTTCGCAATTTGGCAACTACGTACTTTCTGTGGATGGTGGTCGCTCTTTTAGTGGTGGCGGTGCTGTGAATGGCTCGTTTGTCAATCCATCCGATTATGACAATGACGCTGCTATTCTATATGCCCAAACTTTTGATGGCGATTTTTCTCGTTGGCGTATTCCTGACGGGCGACCCGAAGTGATTGACATTAATAATTTTGCGCCAAGTGTTTCTTTTGTTTACGCAGATCCTTCTACAGCTAACCGAATTTATTTAGGTACTTTCGATGGGAAAATCTATAGGGTGGATAATGCCCATGTGGGTAGAACAGTGAATGCCACTGAACTAACGCCGCTGGAACGCGGAGCAGTCGCTAGTATTGCCGTGCAAAAAAATGATCCTACCCATCTCATCATTACGTACTCGAATTACGGATTGCGCAATAACGTTTTGGAGAGTAAAGACGGGGGCATTACATGGATTGGTGTGGAAGGGAATTTACCCGATATGCCTGTGCGTGCGGTGTTATTCAGTCCAGAAAATTCAGAGCAAGCCATTATTGGTACAGAACTCGGTGTTTGGTTCACCGAAAAATTGGAGGGCAATCAAACGGTTTGGATTCCGCCAATGCCTAGACGAGGCATTCCATTGGTAAGAACGGATGATTTGCAACTTCGCGCAAGCGACGGCATTATCATGGCGGCTACACATGGGCGAGGTATTTTTACGACCGATGTCTTTGCTGCACCTAAAGCTAAATTGGCGATTGATAGAATTGCTTATGTGAATGCTCCAATTTTATTTTCGGGAAATGCCTCCACAGGCGCAGAGACTTATGCTTGGGATTTTGGCGATGGCAAAACAGGTGTGCAAGAAGAGGAATACCATATTTATGATAAAATTGGTGAATACAAAGTAAAATTAACCATAAACGACAGTTTGAGCGAAGAAGCCCTCATAAAAATACTACCAGATAAGCCTTTGCCTTACGATAGAAGAACATCTGGATACAGTGGCGACTTTGAGGGCTTTACAGAAGATTACGGCGTTTCCACCATTAGTGGTTCCGCTTTTGAACGTGGTGCTTCCACTTTCATAGGCAAAGATGGGACAGTGAGTGGCGACAACGCTTTTGTAATTGGATTGAATGAGCAATTCTATCAGCCTAATACGCACACCATGCTTTATTTGCCGAGCTTTGATTTTTCCTCACCTGGCATCTATGAATTTGGCTTTTGGGCAAAATATTTTGTTCAAAATGGCTTTGATGGCTTGACGGTCGAATATTCCACCAATAAAGGACAAAGTTGGACTATACTTGGCGTGGAGCAGCCTAACTGGTACGATTTTACAAACAACAATAATTTGGAAGATGCTGCTTTCCCAAATGGCACGCCTTATTTTTCAAGGTCAAAATCTCAATTTACGCAATTTTATATAGATGTTAGTTTCTTAGCAGGCAATCCGAGTGTAGCATTTCGTTTTGTATTCAAATCGAACGACATTGGTAGATATCCTGGATTAGTGATTGATGATGTAACCATTACTAAATTTGATGGGCTACCACAGACCGCTATTGTTGATGTTGCTGCCAATTATAGTAGTTCCGAAGAAGTGACTATTACTTGGCGCACACAGCCAGAATATTACGCCACTCGTTTTGTCATAGAGCGCTCTTTTAATGGTCGCGATTTTGAGACCCTTGGTCGAGTAGAGCCAACAGGTATATTGACTAGCAGGGTTCAAAACTATACTAGAACGAACAAAGAAGTGCGTAACTTAATTTTTTATCGCATTCGTTCCATTAATGAAAATAGAGGAATTGGCTATTTCTATGAATTTACTAGCCCAACCATTTTGGTGAAGCGAGATATTGTGCAAAACAATGCAGTATTCAGGGTGTTCCCTAATCCTTTTGAACGCACTATCGGAATTACATTCACAGATATATTGAATCAGCCTACCCAATTTGAATTATTTGATAGTGCTGGAAAATTAGTTTGGAGCAGTCAGCAAACTATTGAGAACGTCTATGTAGAGCTGGCACTGCCCGAGTTGGCTGCTGGAATTTATTTCCTGCGCTATACCATAGGAAACGAGATGGCAAATGTAATCAAGCTAACAAGATTATGAAAGTAACATAAAGCACTCATTATCAATTTAAAATAAAAAAAGTAGCATTGATAATGAGTGCTTTCTTTTGACGCAAAGAAAAAAATTAAAAAAATATAATAAAAAAATCAATTTATATTTGGAGATATAAAAAACAGTTGTATCTTTGTGGCGTACTACGAAAGAAACAAGAAAAAAAGCTACTACTACCACACAAATCTTACTCTAAAATCGGACTTTTCTGTCTGATGTACAGTGATGTACAAAATTTCAAAACTTTGTTATTTGTTCTAATTATTTTGTATTTGTCAACATTAAAAATTTTTTAGTCAACATTATTATTAATTTTAAAAAAATTGCTACGGAGGTGTGATTCAGCCGCTATGGTCTCTATTCTTGAGGCAAGCACTATCTACACTTCTTTAAAAATCAACAACGGGTTATTTTACATTTTAGCATTTTTTATATGCTTGGGCGTATTGTTCGTTTCAGTACAATGCGAAGTAAAGACTTAATGTCTGCCTGTAATTGATTTTGTATTTTACAAACTGATTTTGATCATATTCAAGCTAACTAGCTTCATGGCGAAGCTGTGTTTTGCACGGAAAATATATTAACGTGTTGTGATATAACAATCATTGCACGAGTGATGGTGTACTGTCCACTGCTACAAATTGAAACAAAAAAATTCGGTTTTACCGATAATTTAACAAGTGTCAACAAACAAGAAAAGGTATTATAGAAAAAAGCTAAAATAAAAGTTTGTTTTGTAAATTAATGAGAAAAGACTATGCGAATAGCGTTAGGAAAAGGCTGCTTCAACACTAGGGGTAGTCCTCTTTTCTAACAATTAAGAAAGAAAATAAGAATGGTATTATAAAAATTGCTACGTAGGTGTACTCTCCTCATCAGAGTGGTGCACTCTATTAAAACAAAATAAAAAAATGGAAGATTGGGCTAATTTTTTCATAATGGCTCAATCAAAAAATAGTATTCGTTACGGGGTTGTATTTTTATTTATTTTAGGCTAATTGCCTTTAATAAAAAGGGAGGCAATTCTATCAAGATAAAAACATCAAAGGGCAAATAGATTTTATCTATAATGCTATTTGATAAAGATACGTCTGTGCTGCATATTATACGATGCAAAACGGGTGAGTACATAGTCCATTGCAGTTACATAAGGCGCTGTATATGAATAAGCTATAAAATTGATACAAAATATTTGGGGAAATATTTTTTGTCAATACGATTATATTTTTTCATAAAACACAAAAATTGGTTAGTTGAAAATTAAAGTCCGTATGTGCTAAAACTTAATTTTTTAATTATCAACATTTTGTAATTCTTATTCAACTAATTTAAACAAATTTAACAATGAGACTGAACATTGAAAAAACTCGCTTTGCGTCAATGAGCAAAGCCCTAGCAACTATTGCATTGTTGCTAACAACATTCATCCTTAACGCACAAAATGCTGTACCAGCGGGAAATTATTACGATACAGGTGGTGCGACAGGAAGTTATCAAGTTGGAGACGAGCAGTTTTATAAAATCTGCCCCTCCGATAAAAACAAAAAAGTAATTCAATTGGAGTTTACGGAGTATGACATTACTGATGGTGTGGTATTGACTGTTTCAGAGCAAGTAAAAGAGTGCAACGGAAACTTAACTACACTAAGTTACTCAGGAGCAGCAGGGCAAGCCATCAGCAATTCTCCAGGTGGTGGACTAATCGTGGCACATGCAACCAATCCAGATGGTTGTTTAACCGTCAAATTTGATGCTAAAACTGCGGTATCGCAAG
>DAITMC010000230.1:0-5698 GCA_036835365.1 Saprospiraceae bacterium | reverse complement strand
AAGGAATTATGCTGTTCAACAGGACAGCTTTTATTTTGCCGCACTGCGTTCCTACTTAGAGTTGCACAGCAATTATTTTGAGGAATTGGAGCAACAGGTGGATCAATTTACTACTACCTTTGGCTTATCTCCCGATAGGGTGCTTTCCGCTGAAGAATTAGCCTATTTATTGGAAGAAAAATTTCAATATGTTATTATCAAAGATGGTTTAGATGCTTATCCCGATTTGAAAGTATTGCGTTCTGTATTCATTCCGAAGGATAAAAAGTTGTTGCTCAATAGTGAACTCTCTGATATGCAGCGTGCTTTCCAGTTTGGTAAGGAACTAGGGTTCAATTATTTAAAACTAAAAGAGCGTGCCAACACTTCCTCCGTAAGAAGACCCAATTCGTTTCAGGAGGTATTGAACCATTCTAAAGCTATTTATTTTTCTACGGCACTGTTAGTAAATCGAGAACGATTAATTACTGACATAAAAGTTTTTTTTTCAAAAACTAGCTGGGAAAAACAATCTTTTCTCCATGTAATGCACCAACATGGAGCTTCGCCCGAAATGTACTATCATAGATTGACCAGTCTTTTACCTCAGTTTTTTAACCTAAAAAAGCTGTTTTTTATCCGTTTTATTCATAATCTGCAACAAGATACGTTTGAGATTGACCGCGACCTGCATTTGGACGACCGCCATCATGCAAACCGCAACGAATTGAACGAACACTACTGCCGAAGATGGATTGCCGTGCGTATTTTGCAACAACTCAAACAACATCAACGACAGAATGGCAACGATAAAATTTTACTCGCAGATGCTCAACGAATTGAATATCATGGCACTGGAGATGAATATTTGTGCCTAACCATAGCGCGCAACGCTTACCCTTCTCCCAATAAAAATGTTAGTGTTACTATTGCCCTGTTAATAAACAAAGAGTTAAAGGAAAAAATAAAATTTTGGAACGACCCAAAGATTCCTAAAATGGAAATTAACAAAACTTGCGAGCGTTGCGCCATAACGGACTGTCAAGAGCGTGTAGCGCTACCGACTGTTTTGGAAAGAAAGCAAAAACAGCAAAAGCTACGGCAAGCACTTGCTGAGCTTATTCAAAATGGACATTGAGCAAAAGTGAAATAGATACATGGTTATAGCTTATTCCAAAACAGGTCGCTCTTTCAGTCGGATTCTCCTTGCTTTTTGTCGGTACAGCACCGTTTTTTCAGAGCCAATCAATACGGTATTGTTATCCAAAAAATCAAGGCATTCATACTGGGAAACAGGTGCCAATAGCCGTATTTTTTGTTCTGTTATGCGTCCGCTAAGGAAATTATTTTCAGTAAATCCATCCAATAAAAAGATACTAACTTTGGAGGAAGGGATTTTTATTTTTTTCCCTCTAATTTTATAATGATAGCTCAACAAGGCAACTCGCTGTTTGTCAGGGCTAATAGCAGCAGCAGTTACCACTCTTTCTGGCAATAAAATACTATCTCGAAGTATAACTTTTTGTTGTCCAGCTTTGGCAGGAAGTACGTATTGTTTTGTGAAATAATTGCCTTTGCCAATTCTATTTTTTGAAAACAAATATAAGCTGTCCTGATACCAAAAAAAACCCTCCATATCAAAATTGCATTGCTCAGCCACTGGTGGGAAAAGCGTTTGATCAGGATAAGCAAACTCAATAGAATCTAGTGCTTTTGTTTGGGATTGAAAAATATAAATCTTTAAGTTTTTTCTGGCATTTCTGTTGTTACCAAAATCAGCAACGTAAATATTGCCTTTGTCGTCGGCAGTTAAATCCTCCCAATCTATATTTTTGACAGGAATAGGCAAAGTTGTTTGTAATTTTCCTTTTTGGTTAGTCAAATACAGTTCAGCGGCATTGCCACTGTCATTAATCCACCAAAGACTATCGCTTGCTTGTACATACAACCCCGATGCTTCTTCTAACACTTCGGGCAGTTTGAATTGCTTAGGTATTTTTTGTGCCTCTAGTTGTAAGAACATCAAAAATAATCCACTAAAAATCAATACTTTTTTCATTTCGGATGTTTTCATAGCTCAAAGATAACATTTACGAAAGAATTAGCTTTCAATAAAGTATTCAGATTGTACGTTGAGCATAAGAAAAGTATAATAAAATTGAAGCTATTTTATTTGTGCTAAAGTAAAATTAAAAATTCTATGATGCGTTGGGTATTATTTTTTTTCTTATCGAATGTAGCGGTAGCCACTGCGCAAGATGTTAGGGTAAGCGATAATGAAGTTAAAATAGAAGGATTATTTATTGATGCCAAACGAGAAAAACTGCTCGAAAATTATGAAAAAGCAGAGCAGCTTTATAAAGACGTGCTTAAACAAGACCGCAGAAATGATGCAGCACAATATGATTTAGCGCAAGTGTATCTAGCACAAAAAAAATATGAAGAAAGTCTTCAATCTATCCAGAAGGCAATCGAGTTGAATAGCACTAATGTTTGGTATATGCTTTTTCTAGCTGAATTGTATGAAAATCAGCAACAATATACTAAAGCAGCAAATATTTATGAGCGCTTGGTGGCACAATATCCAAAAAGAGAAGCCTACTATTTTAAATGGGCAGAAAGTCTGGCCAATTTATCAAAGCCGGAAGAAGTGGTAAAAGTATATGAAAAATTAGAAACCCAAATCGGATTAAATACTAAAATCGTATTACAAAAGCACGCTATTTATGTTGCTATCAAGGATTATAAAAAAGCAGCAGCCGAGCTACAACGCTTGGTAGATGCCTTTCCAAAAGATAAAGAATATTTACATCTCTTAGCGTCTTTTTATATTGATATTGGCGATTTTAAAAAAGCAGATGCTACTTTTGAAAGTATTTTAAAAATTGACCCTAATGATCCCAAATCCTTGTTAGCCACTCGAAGTAAAAGAAATGAACCTAATAACTTACTTGCTAAATTCCAGGGTGTTTTTGAAGACTCAGGCGTTAATATTGACTTAAAAATAAAAGAATTCATCCCTGTTATACAACAAGTTACAAAGAGCAATAATAGCAATTTAACTACCGAGGCACTACAACTTTCTAGTATTTTAATTCAAGTGCATCCCAACGAAGCCAAAGCCTTTGCTGCTCATGCCGACTTATTGTATTACAGTGGTCAAATTGAGGAGGCGCAAAAAAACTATGAACGCACTATCGAATTGGATGAAACTGTTTATGCTGTTTGGGAACAATTGCTAGGTATTTATTTACTACAAAAAAAATATGACCAACTTGCCAAAGCAGCGTCTAATGCCATGGATATATTTCCAAATCAAGCACAAATTTATTTTTTAAATGGGATTGCCCTACACCAGTTAGGAAAATACAAACAAGCAGTAGAGGTGTTGGAAGAAGCATTATTGATGGCAAGTGGGAATATACAACTACAAAGCAACATCAATAATCAACTAAAATTAAGCCAAGAAGAATTAAAATAATTTTATTTTCATCCAACTTTTTTAGAAAAATTTATAATGAATCCATTTATCAATAGTATTTCATTACCTTTCAGGAGTTACTCTTTTTTTATTATTCTAATATTATTATTTGGATTGAGTGCTTGCAAATCGAAAAGCGTATTAGAAGAAAAAAAAATTATTACAGCAGAGCATTTAAAGCAGACTTTGATTAAAAATCAAGTGCGTGCCAGTTGGATGGATGCAAAAGTAAAAGTGAATTATAACGACGGTTATATGTCGCAGGGGGCAACTGCACAGGTGCGTATGGCAAAGGATAGTTTGGTATGGATGAGTGTACGCAAATTGGGGCTTGAGGTGGTCCGATTACAAGTGACAAAAGATTCAGTATATTTTGTGGATCGCTTTAATCAGCAATACGCAGTAGCAGATTTGAACTTTTTGAGCAAAATGTATAGCTTGCCAGCCAGTTTAAGTAGTTTTCAATCGCTACTCTTGGGTAATCCAATCTTCCTTTCGAGTAGTAATCTGACTTTCAAAGAAGATGAAAATTATTATCACTTGATGGCATCAGGTCAGCGAAACAATAATTTTTGGCTAGACAAGCAAAGTAACCGACTGAGTAAACTAGACTTAGCGGATGAAGGTAAAAAACAAGCTGTGGAAATGAGTTTTGATAATTACAAGCCACTGACTGATGGCCAATTGTTTTCATATTCAAGAAAAATAAATTTGCTCAGTCCTGAAATTGGGAAAGTCCAAATTGATATAGAATTTACATCTATTGAATTGAATCAACCAAAAGAAATCCGATTTGAGATACCAAAACATTACAAAAGAATGGAGCAATAGTCTTTTCCTTGCTGTTGCTTGTAAGATGATACTGCTATTTTCGTGGCAGCCCATATTAGCACAAACAGCTACCGAGCTAGAGTATCAGCGCCAGCGCTTGATGAAGGAAATTGAAGTCACTAGTAGCCAACTAGCTCAAGCAAAACAAAACAAAGCCTCTACGCTGGAGCAGTATATTGTTGCAAAAAAAAGAGTAGAAAAGCGCCAAGCGCTTATCATTACTTTAGCGCAAGAAATAAATTATATCAACAAGAGCATTCTTAGCACTGAACTGGTTATCAATGCTTTAGAAGAAGACATTGAACGTTTACATCAAGAATATGCTGCTATGCTTAGGCATGCCTACAGGCAAAAATTAAACGATAGTCGCTGGTTATTTTTCCTTTCTGCCCAAAGTTTTAATGATGCTGCACAGCGTTGGCGTTACCTCAAACAGTATGACGAGTATCGTAAAAAACAGGAACGACTTATCTATCAAACTAAGCGAACGTTAGAAAATAAAGTCAATCAACTACAACAAAATAGGTTGGAAAAAGAGAAGTTAATTGAAGAAAATAAGCAACAGCAGGCACTACTGAATCAAGAACTAAAAGACAAAAATATGCTCTTGAGTAAACTTAAATCACACGAAACGAAACTAGCCCAGTCATTAGCAACTGCCGAGAAGAAACGTGAAGAATTAGATGCTGCTATTGAGCGAATTATTTTAGCTGAAACCAAACGGCGCACCAATGAAACATCCACAGCAACAATAGAAGAAGGTTCGGGATTTCGAGCGATGTTAGGAAGATTGTCTTTGCCTTTAGATGGCGGGACAATCACTAAAACTTTTGGCATACACCATCATCCATCCTATCCAAATGTAGAGGTTTTTAATAATGGTATTGATATTCAAGCCAATGGCAACCATACTGTACGTGCCGTATTCAACGGCAAAGTGTTGAGTAAACAATTCGTCTCGAGCTATCAAAACACCATTATTCTATCGCACGGCAACTATTATACTGTTTATTCTAATTTGGAAACTGTTTCGGTTAATAAAGGAGAATTTGTAACGGCGGGTCAGGTCATTGGCGTGGTCAGCAGCCAAAAAAGTGAACTACACTTTGAAATTTGGAAAGAAAAACAACGCTTAAATCCATCAGACTGGGTAAAATTATAATTTAAGTAAGTTGTTTATCTGTTTATTGATTTTGCGAATTAATAAATAGATAAACAACTCAACAGGCAAACCCTATCCTTTCATAGCTTCTTTCAAGCTAATGCGCTCGCCATTTTTGTAAGGCACTACCCATGCGCCTTTAACGCCCATGGCTACAATATGATCACGCAATTCCTTTGCTTTTTCAAACTCTCTGAAATGACCAATCGTTAAACGTTGCAAACCATCCTCATCTTCTACCAAAA
>DAITMC010000229.1:0-5718 GCA_036835365.1 Saprospiraceae bacterium | reverse complement strand
AGCACTGCTTTGATGGGTGTATTTTGCGGAGCAATCAAATCTATGCCTAGATGTTTTTCCTTTGCAGAAAAAGAGCGAGAAACTTCGCCATTAACAGGCGGAATAAAGTGAAATTGCGCTAATGGTTTGCTATTAGTAAAGTTAGCCCTTTGCTCACCATTGCGAGCGTACGAACCTACTTCTTGCATTTCCACTTCTGCTCTTAGCTCCGCTTCCACGTCACTGGCTTTGATATCTAAAGTAGAATCCTGCCAATTGATTCTATCCGTAGGCTCTTTTATATCTTCTTCGGTTTGTACGTTAGCGGTTAATACCTTTCGAAAGTTCTCGGCATAGGTTCTATGGGCGGCGGCTTCGCGCTCTAACTCATCGAGCTGACGCGTCAAAGCAATCACTTTTTCATGCTCTACCCCCCCTTTATTATAGCCTGGAATGTACTGTTTTAAAGGCGTGTAAGTAATCAACATCCACATCATAATTGCCACCATAACGACAATGGTACTGAGCAAAATATAAACATTGAGCAAGGAGAGCCGGTACGATCCCATTTCCTCGAAGCTCTCATTGTTCATGATGACCAAGCGGTAAGTATGCCTTAACCGTTCCCAAAGTGTTTTTTCCTGATTTTCCATAACAGCTACTTTCGATTAATTTACAAAGTTAAACACTTCTCTACATTATGAAACAGTTGATTGCCAATAAAGTAGATTTCGAGCGCCTCTATCTTTGAAAAAAGAACAAAAACCTTACTTTGTGCTTTAAAACAAACACGAATACCATGATGTATCCAATAAAAACAGCCATTTGTGCTTACGGCTTATCAGGACAAGTTTTTCATGCGCCGTATATAGCGCATCACGAAGGTTTTGAATTGTATAAAATCTTACAACGCCAATCCAGCTCAGCTCAAAAAGATTATCCAAACACTATTATATCAAAGACTTACGACGATTTACTCAACGACAATGACATTGAACTTATTATCGTCAACACGCCAAATCATTTACATTATGAAATGACTAAGCAGGCACTACACGCTGGTAAGCACGTTTTAGTTGAAAAACCTTTTACCGAAACCATTGCGCAAGCAGAAGAACTCATTACACTAGCCGAAGCACAAAATTTAGTGCTTTATGTTTATCAAAATCGCCGTTGGGATAGTGATTTTCAGACTGTTAAGAAGGTGCTAGAAGGCAATTTACTTGGACGCTTGGTCTATTACGAAGCCAACTGGGATCGCTACCGCAATTTCGTGAAGCCCAACACATGGAAAGAAGCAGCAGAAGGAGGAACAGGGATGCTTTACGATTTAGGTTCGCACATGATTGACCAAATTATTTTACTTTTTGGATTGCCCAAAGCCGTGAATGCACAGCTACGCATCAACAGAACTAATGGGAAAGTAATAGATTTTTTTTCACTTCAACTGCAATATCCTCAATTGGAAGTGGCAGTCGGGGGGAGCTATCTTGCGCTCGAACCTAGACCTCGATTTCTACTGCAAGGTGAACTAGGAAGTTTTGTCAAATATGGTTTAGATCCTCAAGAAGACCGCATTAAAGCAGGTTGGCAGATACATCATCCAGAAATTGGGGTAGCGCCAGAAGAAACTTTAGGAACATTGCATACCACACTTAATGGCTTGACTTTTAAAGGGAAAGTAAGTGCTGAAATGGGCAACTACATGGGTTTATTTGAAGATTTATACCAAGCCATTCGTATGCAGAAAACGCCTCATGTGCAACCTTTGCAGGCATTATACACTATGCGCCTCATCGAAGCAGCCATAGAAAGTAATGCCACACAGAACAGAATAAGATTGTAAGTCAAAAATGTAGGTGCGACTGAGTTGAATATACAAGAAAATCGCATTTTTATCGTTCAAACAGAATAGTTGGATAATAGCTACCCAGTGCAAAGCAAAAAATATGAATAAACTTATTTTATTATTGTTGTCTGTTTTATTGGCAACCGCTTGTGTTACTCAAAAAAAGAAGGGAGAGGCTTCGGGCATCAAGAAATTCTATCACGATTTAACGGCTGAATTTAATGGCTACTTTAATGCGACAGAAATCATAAATGCCACTACTTTACAATTAAGCAGCCAAGAACCCGACAATTATAACCAAATACTCCCTATTTATCCCTATCTCAAAGTCAGTAATCCAAGAGCGGCGGCGGGTGAGCTGGATGAAGCCATTAAGAAAGTAACCATCGTTACTGCATTACATCAGCCTAGCCACTGGGTGGATGATTGTTACTTAGTGGCTGGCAAAGCGCAATATTTAAAGCAAGATTACGAATCGGCGGAAGAAACTTTTGAATATCTTATCTCGGAGTTTAGTCCAGAAGCAAAATTAGCAAAAGAAAAAGCGACTAAATCGTCAAAGCCAAAATCGGCTGCTGAAGTTAAGAAAGTACGCAAGGAAAAAGAAAAAGAACGTAAAGTAAAAGTAACCGAACGCGAAAAAACAGCAGCACAAAAGCGAAAAGCTTACAATAAAGCAAAAAAAGAAAGAGAACGTGAGCGTAAAAAAGCGAAAAAAAAGGGAAAATCAGTGCCACGCACGCCTAAGCCCGAAGAAGGTACAACGGTAACACCCGAGAAAAAAGAACCCGAACTTTCTGCCAAGCAGAAAAAGCAGGAGGAAAAAAAGAAAGCAAAAGAGGAAAAGAAAATATTAGAAGATAACGAAAATGACAAACCTTTTACACATAAGCCTGCCTACCAAGACGGTCAACTTTGGTTGATTAGAACTTACGTAGAAAGAGGAAAATATGACCAAGCGAATTATATCATGCGTCAACTGTATGATAATAAGAAAATTCGTCCCGATGTGGCACACGAGCTATTCCTAGCGACAGCACACTACTATATTAAGCGAAGGGAATATATCAACGCCATCTCTCCATTGGAAAAAGCGATACAATCGGGGAGTAATCGTGCGCTGAAAGCTCGACATACTTTTATTTTGGCACAGCTCTATGAAATGCAAGGACAATATCAAGAAGCATACAAAAATTATCAACAGGCAGTAAAATTGAAGCCTGTGTATGAAATGGATTTCAATGCTAGATTGAGCATGGTCATCAACGAACATCAAAGTGGTAATATCAGCACGGAGCAAGCCGTAAGTAAGTTAGAGGCTTTTGTGAAAGACGAAAAAAATATAGATTATTTAGATCGTATTTATTTTTCGATCGCCGAGGTATATTTAAAGTCGAAGCAAGAAGATAAAGCGGTAGCTTACTTAGAATTGGCAGTGAATGAGGGCAATTCTAGCAAAACACAAAAAGTAGAAACCAATTTAAGACTAGCACGCATCTACTATCAAAGTGAAAATTATTTAAAAGCTAGCGATGCTTATGGCAAAGCACTAGCCGATTTACCCAAGACCGATAATCGCTACACAGAAGTAGAGCGTTTGAGTAGTTCGTTGCGCAACATTGCCATTCGATTGGAGACTATCCAAAAACAAGATAGTTTGCTACGCATTGCCGACATGTCCATTGACGAAAAGCGTGCTTTTGCTATGGATCGCAAGCGTCAAATGGACGAACAACGCAGAAAAGCAGCCATTGATGCAGCAAAACAAGGAACATCCGCTGCTCCGATTAGCAGACCAACGCTGACAGGGCAGGCACAAACACAATTAGCCTCCAACACCAGTAAATACTGGGCTTACAACGACCGAGTTGTAAAGAGAGGACAACGCGATTTTGAGCGGGAGTGGGGAGGAAGAACCTTAGAGGATAACTGGCGGAGAAGTAACCGTTCTGGTGCTAATATTGCCGGCAATGATATCACTGATGCAGCGGCAAACAATGCTGGAGGCTCAGGTTTACTTGATGCACAAGTGGTGGATATGCTCAGAGGAGTCCCACAATCGAAGGCGCAAATGGACCAAGCGAATGAAATGATTATGGATGCTATGTTTGAATTGGGCGTGCTTTACAGAAACAACTTAGAAAACTTTAATAAATCCATTGAGATTTTAGAACAGTTGTTGGTGCGCTATCCAGAATCCAAGCATATTCCAGAAGCCTTATATTATTTGCATTTGATGCACAAAAATCAAGGTAGTGCTAGCAAAGCGGAGGAGTACAAACAACAATTAGTACGCAAATATCCTGATAGCGTTTTCGCAAAAATGTTGATAGATCCAAATTTTGTGAATACCCTCAACCAAAAAGAGCGTGATTTAGTGCAGTTTTACGATGAAACTTATGCCTTATTCAACAATCACCAATATGAAGCAGTCAACAAAAGGTTTCAACAGGCAGAGCAGCTATTTGGAAAAGACCATGCCTTACAAGCAAGGTTTGCTTTATTGCAAGCTATGACGGCTGGTGCTTTGCAAGGGGTAGAGGTTTACATTGCCGACTTACAAAAAGTGGTGGCAACTTTCCCTAACACAGATGAGCAAAAACGAGCGCGCGAAATTCTTCGTTTGCTTGGTGAACGCAGTACATCGGTAGTGCTTGGGCAGGACAATGACAAGCAGGGAAATGAATCCCAATTCACCTATGAGTCCGATAAAATGCACTACATGATTATTACCGTTTCGTCAGATGATGCGTTGACCGATGCTAAAATTGCTGTTTCCAATTTTAATCGCAAATATTATCAAGCAGAAAATCTAAGAATCTCTAATATCTATTTGACACCTGAAGGCGAAGAGCGCATTCCAGTTATCGTTATTCGACGCTATGAAAATGCAGAAAAAGCGATGGAATATTATAAAGCTACCCTACTCAATCGCAATGATTTTGTAAAGGATAAGTTTGAGATATATCCTATTACGCAAACTAACTATCAGCAAGTCATTCGCAATAGATCGCTGGGGAGTTATAAGGATTTCTTTACTGCCAATTATCAGAATTAGGTATTGGGTGTTAAATTTGTATTTGATAGATTTATAGCATTTTATTTTCCTTTACCTTGCAACAGTACCAAGATAGTATAAAATAAAATACGAATATCTAGTGCGAGTGACATATTTTCGATGTAAAGAATGTCAAATTTAAGGCGTTGAACCATTTCATCTACGGTGGAAGCGTAACCATATTTTACTTGTCCCCATGAGGTAATGCCAGGACGCACTTTCAGCAAGTGCCGATAATGTGGCGCACGTTCCATGATAAGGTCAATATAATATTGCCGCTCTGGGCGTGGTCCGACTAAGGACATATCTCCTTTCAGAACATTCCAAAATTGAGGGAGTTCATCAATGCGCCACTTACGCATAATACTACCCCAACGTGTGCAGCGATTATCACCATAATAAGATAACTTAGGACCATTTTTTTCGGCATCCACATACATGGAGCGAAATTTGTATATATAAAAAGGCTTGTGATTCAATCCGATGCGTTTTTGCTTAAATAGTATTGGTCCAGAGGAGGAGAGTTTGACTCTTGCAGCTATGTATATGTAAAATGGAAGGAGGAGCACTAACATAATCACAGAAATAACAACATCCATAGTACGTTTCACCAGAAGTTGCCACTTGGGCATCAGTTCTTGCTCAATCTCAATAAGCACTGCACCGTATAAGTAATTCATCTTTACAGTTCCCAGTAAAATATCGTACATATCGGGAATGATTTTTACTAAAATACGATTCCCGTAATCGAATAGGGTACTTAAAATACTGCTCAAGCGGTTATGCTCAGAAGTTTCAATGGCGACAATGACTTCTTCTATATTGTAAAGTT
>DAITMC010000228.1:0-5763 GCA_036835365.1 Saprospiraceae bacterium | reverse complement strand
GTACACCCTCTAATGATTTTGGGGGACAAGAGCCAGGAACGCATCAGGAAATTATCGCGTTTTGTAGCACACAATATGAGGTATCCTTTTTACTGAGTGAAAAAATAGCTATTAAGGCACCACATACCCATCCACTTTATGAATGGCTAACAAAAAAGTCATTGAACGGTGTAATGGATAGTACAGTAAAATGGAATTTCCACAAATACCTTATAGACGAAACTGGTCAATTTGTTACTACCTATCCCTCTTCTGTAAGTCCGATTGACGAAGCAATTTTAGCATGGGTGCAACAGTGAGAGCGTTAAATAGAGTAAAGAATTTTGTTTACCTCCCAATAATGAAGCTGTTCATACTCTCCTAAATTGGCTAGCGTTTTATATTGAGGCATTGCAGGAAAATTATATGCAGTTTAAGGAAATTGTTGCTCAGGAAGAAGCAAAACAACAATTGCTTCAGATGGTTAATACGGGTCGCTTGCCACATGCCCTACTGTTGCTTGGGCAAGAAGGATGTGGTCAACTTGCTTTAGCATTGGCTCTTGCGCAGTACGTGTTGTGTCAAAAAAGAAGTGATAACGAACCTTGCGGCACTTGTCAGGCTTGCGTAAAATCATCAAAATGGGTTCATCCAGATATCCATTTTTCTTTTCCTACTATTGGCACAAACAGCAAAAGCGACCAATTCTTAGCGCAATGGCGAGCACTTCTTGGCGAGCATCCTTACTTTTCAGCATTCGACTGGTTACAGCATATTGGAGCAGAAAACAAACAAGGCAATATTAATAAAGAAGAATGCCTTAATGTATTCAAAAAGCTAAGTCTAAAAACCTTTGAAAGTGAGTACAAAGTACTGATTATGTGGATGCCTGAGTATTTGGGTAAGGAGGGGAATCGCTTATTGAAGCTAATTGAAGAACCAACTGAAAATACTTTTTTCATACTCGTGGCAGAGCGTGCTGAATTAATTTTAAACACTATTCTCTCTCGTTGTCAATTAGTTAAGCTAAATTTACTTGATGACACGACTATCATTAAGGCTTTAGAAAAGCGAGGCGTACCAAGTGCTAAAGCAAATAAAATAGCACTTCTGGCAGATGGCAACTTTAGTGAAGCTATCAAACTTTCTACGCAAGTAGATAATGATAATTCTTTTCTTTTCTTAGATTGGATGAGAAAATGTTACAAAGGAAATGGTATTGAAATGGTAAATTGGGTAGAACGTTTTGCTAGTATGGGCAGAGAACATCAAAAGTTTTTTCTGCAATATGCACTACACTTTATGCGGGAATACCTTTACTTTTTTGTAACTAACGATTTGGCGCAACTGCGCCTTGCAGAAGCGGAGCAGCAAACTGCAGTAAAATTTAAGGCAATTATTAACTTCGAGCAGGTAGAAAAAATAGTCAACTTACTAAATGACTTGACTTTTCATATAGAACGAAATGCTAGCCCAAAATTATTACTGTTGGATGCCAGTCTTCAAATTAACAAACTTTTAAAAAACAAGCGTAATTAAATATTAGGGCTTATGAGTTGTCAAGGATGTACAGTGGGATGTTCCACGAAAGGATGCAAAAGTAATGGCGGTTGTGCCAGTGGAGGCTGTAACCGGCTCAATACGTTTGATTGGTTATCGGAGCAGTCTTTTCATGACCCCGATTTTTATGATATAGTAGAGGTAAGTTTTAAAAATGGGGCTAGAAAGGAATTTTTCATCAATCCACCCCATACCAGAGCCAACACTGGCGATATGGTCGTTGTAGAAACACCAAACGGATATGATATTGGTAAAATTTCACTTTCAGGCGAATTGGTTCGTTTGCAAATGAAAAAAAAGCACTTGAGAGAAGATACTGCTACTTCGAGTGTACTGCGCAAGGCTAACGAACGCGACTTGGAACGTCTTCAAGAAGCTAGAAATGAAGAGCGCGATTTGATGATTAAAGCCAGAGCCATCGCTCGTTCATTGGATTTGGATATGAAAATTGGGGATGTTGAATATCAAGGGGATAAGCGCAAAGCTACTTTCTATTACACCGCCGATGGTCGAGTAGATTTCAGGGAATTGATTCGACACTATGCTAAAGAGTTTAAGATTAAAATTGAAATGCGCCAAATCGGTGCAAGGCAGGAATCTGCACGCATCGGAGGTATTGGCTCTTGTGGTCGTGAACTTTGTTGCTCTACTTGGCTGAGCGACTTCCGCTCGGTTTCTACTACGGCTGCTCGCTATCAAAATTTAGCTATCAATCAAGTAAAGCTCTCCGGACAGTGCGGTCGTCTAAAATGTTGCCTCAACTACGAGCTAGATACCTACATGGATGCACTAGAGGCATTTCCAAAAGGCATTGAGCGGATAGAAACCCAAGCTGGCGTAGCGATATTAGTGAAAACTGATATTTTTAGGCAAACTATGCAGTTTACCTATGCTAAGTCGGAAAGTAGAGGTCAATTCTACACTCTAACGCTCCATCAGGTTAAAGATGTCTTGGCTATGAACAAAAGAAAAGAACGCCCCGTGGACTTGGAATCATTGCAAGTAGTAGTGCCTGTACTAGAAGAAGTCTTTAAAGATTTTGATGACGTTACAGGTGCCGTTGAACTACCTGCGGAAAAAAAGAAGAAACGTAGCAAGAAAAAGAATCGCTCTAAGTATAAAAAGAACAAAAGAGATGGTGTGTCATAATACGGATATGGCTAATTAAAATATTGTTTTTCCGTCAAAAAGCTATGTAAATCTTCTGCGTAAGCTCTATGGTTAGCCAAGCGAGGCACTTTCACTTGGCTACTGTATTTTCCCCTTGATCTTAACCAATTGACGAAAGTGCCTCTAGGTAAAGGATGTACGGTTAGTCGCTGTAATGCCATATTTTTATAGCGCTTTGCTTCATAATCTGAATTAATTATTTGTAGATTTTGGTCGAGTAGTTCCGTAAATTGCTTCACATCCTTTGGAATTTGCTCAAACTCAATGAACCATTCATGTCCGCCTTTACCCTCACTCATAAAAATAGGTGCAGCCGAATACTCTAACGCAATCACCCCCGTTTGTTGGCAAGTCTGAGCAAGTGCCCTATCAGCATTAGCGACAATAAGTTCCTCACCAAAAGTATTGATAAATTGGGTTATTCTCCCTACGACATTGAATCTGTAAGGTATTATCGAAGTAAAAGCCACTGTGTCGCCTGGCAAGTAACGCCACAACCCAGCATTTGTACTAATAACAATCGCATAAATTTTTCCAATCTCTACCTGCTCTAGTGGAATGGCTTTTGGATGTTCTTTTTCCCATTCTTCCATTGGCAGGAACTCGTAAAAAACACCATTGTCTAGCAATAGCAACATATCATTGGTGCTAAAATCATTCTGTACACCGAAGTAACCTTCCGAAGCATTATACACTTCCTGATAACTCACCTGTTCGGCAGGTAAAAATCGTTGAAATTGCTCGCGATAAGGCAAAAAACTTACGCCACCATGAATGTAAAACTGAAAATTAGGCCAAACCTCTATAATGTTGTCCTTACCTGTTATTTCTAGCACTCTTCGGAAGAGGACTATCACCCAAGTAGGTACACCACCAATGGCGACAATATCTTTTATTTGACTGGTTATTTGTGCCGTTCGTTCTATTTTTTCTTCAAAATTTTCTAACAAAGCGGTTTGAAAATCAGGCGCAAAAAAAGGAATTCCCATTCTTGGCATTCTACTAACCATAATGGCGGAAACATCGCCAATTCTGGTACTTGGATGCTGCTGAAAACGTTGAAGACTACCCGCCATGATTAGTGTTTTTAGCTCGAAGATACGAGCATCAGGGCGTTGATTGTACAAAAAAGTCATGGCATCCCAAGAACCTCTAAGATGACATTTATCCAAGTTTTCATCAGAAACAGGGATGAATTTACTGCGATCATTAGTTGTCCCTGATGACTTTGAAAACCAACGCACTCTGCCTGGCCAGAGTACATCTCGTTCGCCATACATCATGCGCAATATCGCTAACTTTATATCGTCATAATTCACTACGGGTAGCCGATCAGCAAACTGGTTTACATTTTTAATATCCTGATAATGATACTTCTTACCCCACTCAGTGTGTTTAGCTTTAAGTATGAGTTGCTTGAATATTTTTTCTTGCGTTTCAATTGGATAGCGCATCATTCTTTCCACTTGGCTCATCCGTAGTTTGTAGTATGCTTTAAATGCTTGATTGACAAACCTTCGAATCATAGCGTCTTTTTTACTGGATAGTATATTTTGACATAAGGACCAATACACTAAAATTTTAAGATTGAACCAAATATAAAAATATTAATTCACTAAAATACAAATAATAACAAAAAGTGAATAATAACTATTCGCTTGCCTAGCCGAATAGACCTTATTAACTTGCCGACTGAAAATAATTATGAATGTTCAAACTAATCATTTATCACATTTCCAAATGGCTTTTCGCTAACAGCTCCTTTATTTTTATTGGGCTTTTCTGGTATTGTATGAGCTGTGCCACGCCAGGGCAACTCACCGGAGGACCAAAAGACGAAGTGCCACCTAAAATCGATTCTCTTCGTTCAACACCTAATTTCTTAACAAATTTCAATCAAAAAATGATTGAACTTACATTTGATGAATGGATAAAACTAGAAGATGTCATCAATCAAGTAGTGATTTCGCCGCTTCTCACGCCTCGTCCGCAGGTAACTTTACGTAAAAAAACAGTATTTATTACTTTCGACGATGTCACAACATTTAGAGAAAACGCTACCTACACTATTAATTTTGGTAGTGCTGTAAAAGATTTAACTGAAAATAATGTGCCTGAAGATTTAAGGTATGTTTTCTCAACAGGAGATTTCATTGATTCACTAGAAATTAGTGGACAAGTAATAGACATACTAACAAAACAACCTGTGGAAAAAGTATTAGTTATGTTGTACGATACCCTCACTGATAGTGTGGTCTATCAAGAAAAACCATTTTATTTTGCAAGAACCGATAAAGAAGGCATTTTTCGCCTACAAAATATTAGAGCCGACACCTTTAAAATATTTGTGCTAGAAGATAAAAACGCCAATTATCGTTTTGATGGCGAGAATGAACGCATTGCTTTTTCAGATAGTTTACTGATTATCAATGACATTACTCAACCAAAATTGAGTTTTAATTTATTTCAGGAAGAAACTCCTTTAAAGATATTATCGACCAATAAGACGCAGTATGGTCTTTTAAAATTCACGTTTAACCAACCTCCTCAAGATTTAACTTTCCGCTATGAGGCTGATATCCCTATTGTTTTGTTGGATTATGAATTAGATACCCTTAGGTTATGGTACAATTTAGGCGATTCCAGTAATTGGAACATTATTTTAAGTAAAGATTCTCTATTTTCTGATACTGTGAGCGTGAATGCAACACAGAAAGAAGCATTTTTAGAAAAAAATGCTTTAGTATTGAAAACTGACGTTAAAAATATTGCCAACTTGAATCCAACAAAGCCTTATCAATTAGCTTTCAATCATCCGTTGTTAGTAATAGATACCAGTTTAATTCAATTGTATGAAAATAAGGATTCAATAGACATACCCGTCAACTCAACAATAGCGTTGGATTCCATTAGTGCTTACAAAAAACTCCATATCAGCTATAATTGGAATGCAGAGGCAAAATATCGAATTGTGTTATTACCTAATACGTTAACTGACTTATTTGGTTTTAAAAATAAAGATACGATTGAGCAACAAATTAACATTCGTTCACT
>DAITMC010000227.1:0-5798 GCA_036835365.1 Saprospiraceae bacterium | reverse complement strand
CCTTTGCCTGCTTTTTCCAATTTTTTTTATCCTCTTTAGAAAATTCTTGTGCATTCAGATGAATACTAAATAAAAAAAAGGACAAAAGCATTAAACTAATTGATTTGGAAATTTTCATTACCACCATTTTTTTAAAATTTAATTGAGAAAATTAAAATTGCTGCGAAAACGACATTACGAACCATGAATAACCTTAAACCAGATCATAAATGGCTTACCAATGTAAAGGTAATATAACTTCGTCTATTGCACAACAGCAATGAGTAAGTAGTTATTTTTAGCTATTCAACAACCTATTTAAAATGATATTTGGTAAAACAATCATTCACCAAAAGAAGTAGTATAAAAAATTTAGTACACTTAATACCAATAAATGAATCATTAATAGTTATAAGCCCTATCTTTACTAAATAAAATTGAATTTATGAAAATTGCAGAAGTTGATGATTTAGATATTCAAATCATTATGGAATTACTTGAAGATGCTAAGCAACCTTACACAGATGTAGCAAAACGGCTTTATGTATCAGGCGGTACGGTACACGGACGCATGAAAAAATTGGAAGCATTAGGCGTAGTAGAAGGGGCTACACTCAATATTGATTATAGTAAACTCGGTTATGATATTGGTGCTTTCTTGGGTATTTATCTTGAAAAAAGTTCACTTTTTGACGAAGTATCTAAACATCTACAAGCCATTCCTGAAGTAATAGAAGCGCATTATACCACAGGCATTTACAGTATTTTTGCAAGAATTATTTGCCGTGATACCAAGCATCTGCGGGAGGTACTCCACGATAAAATTCAAAATATAGCAGGCATACAAAGAACTGAAACGTTTATTTCATTACAACAAAGCTTTAGTCGTCCTGTGCAACTTACAAGAGATGCGCAACACCAAGAGCAAGCACAAATTTAGTTTATGGCACACCTGCTTTGTGAAAATATATAATAAACAATTAATTCAATGAACCACTTTATAATTGCTGCAAAAAATACGAAATTCTTTGTATGGCTTGATCATTTTTTTGCTGAGTAGCTATTTTTAAAGCCGCTTCTGCCATTTTTTGAGCTTCCAACTTATTGTTTTGCATATTCAATATCAAAGCATACCCTAGTCGAGTTTCATAATCTTTGCTGTTAGATACTGCTTTTTTAGCCAATTTACTAGCCTGTTCCAATGCTTTTTCATCATCTGGGAAAGCACTAGCCAAAGTAGTAGCTAATACTGTCCATTCCTGGGGTTCATTTCCACTTACTTTCTTAACATAGTTATTCCAAGCCTTTAAGTAACGATTGCTATCCTCCAATAACTTGGCATAAGTCATTTCTGATTCCCAGAGAAATGCTTCCGCTAACTTAGGCACATGAGTTTTCATTTTTTCCTGCGCTTCTTTCAATAAATCTTCCGATTCAAAAGCGATAGCTTTATCTAAAGTGCCATGAGCTGCCTCCCGAATGCGCAAATTTACTGCCTCCTTTGAAGTAATTGCCTCAATAGCTGCACGGTAGTTGATAAGTAAATCGAAAATACGCGAATCCACTACTGTAGTGGCTTCAAAGATAATGTTCAAATTTTGTGGAGTACTTAGCTCGGTTTGAGTTTTCAGATAGTCGTTGGCTATTTTAATACTTGATTTATCTGCACGATTTAGCGCTTTGATATATTGTAGAACTGTTGCAGCATCTCGCTTACCTTCTTCTTCATATAATTTAGTGAAATAATCCAAACGATTATTTTTATTGAGTGCTGTTTTTCCAATTTGTATAAAGCCATCCACTGTTTGCGCACCTTTTACTTTCTGCACGACCTCACCGGTGAAGTCAATATAATATAAAGTAGGAAAAGCTGCCACAGGATACTGCTTTCGAAAGGTTTCGTTTTCTGGTTTTTCCATATCAATTTTTAAATTGATGAAATTAGCATTATAAAAATCACCTACTTCTGTTTGTGTGAATACATTGGCAGCCATTCGTTTACAAGGTCCGCACCATTCTGCATAAGCATCTACAAAGATTAGTTTTTCTTCCTTGCTTGCCTTCTCTAAGGCTTGCTCCCAAGTACCTTGAAAAAACTCAATTCCTGTTGCCCTTACTTGTTGCGATGCCATAAATATAAAAAAGAGTAGGTAACGTACCATTTTTTCAAATTTTGTTTTTACAAATTTATGCTTTCTTCTGAAAAACCTATCAAAGCAAAAGATGTTTAAACAACATTAAATAATTACAAAAGCAAAAAGATATTCCATTTCATCAAATAAATCAGAGAGAAGGTTTGAAAGACATTATCGTTGTAGGTGGTGGGTTAGCAGGTTTGGTCAGTGCTATTTTGCTGGCAAGAGCAGGAATGGAAGTCGTTGTGTTTGAAAAAAAAACGTATCCTTTTCATCGCGTATGCGGGGAATATGTGTCGAACGAAGTATTGCCTTTTCTAAAAAAACATCAGTTATTCCCAGAAGCAGCGCATATTCCACAAATCAACCATTTTAAATTAACCTCCATAAAAGGTAAATCAAGCGAATTAAAATTAAATATGGGTGCCTTTGGCATCAGTCGTTATATATTTGATTATTTTTTATTTGAAAAGGCAAAAGAAGCTGGCGTAGTATTCAAATTAAATACCACCGTTTCTAGTATTCAGTTTAATCAAGAACAGTTTGAAGTGATTACACGCAAAGGAGAAACCTATTCTAGCCGAGTAATGATAGGGGCTTTTGGCAAACGTTCCTTACTAGACCGAACTTTAAATCGTCCTTTTTTTTATAAACCTTCTCCTTATATTGGGGTAAAGTACCACGTCAAAACAGATGCTCCAGATAATGAAGTAGCGCTCCATAATTTTAAAAATGGTTATTGTGGTATTAATAAAATAGAAGAGGATAAATACAACGTTTGTTATTTAAGCCACAGAAGTAATTTGCAAGAAAATGAAGCCAGTATTGAAATAATGGAAAAAGAAGTACTTTATAAAAATCCATATTTAAAATCTATTTTTCAAAATAGCGATTTTCTATTCAAACGTCCTATCACCATTAATGAAATTAGCTTTGAGCGTAAATCCCCCGTTCATCAACACATTTTGATGGCAGGGGATGCAGCGGGTATGATAACTCCGCTTTGCGGCAATGGTATGGCTATCGCTATACATACTGCTAAACTATGCGCAGAATCCATTATTCACCATTGGCATCCCTTCCATCGAGAAGCGATGGAACGACAATATACAGCACAATGGAATCAACAGTTTGCTATGCGTTTGTGGTCGGGGAGAAATATTCAACGGCTATTTGGCAGTGAATGGTTGAGTGAATTTGCAGTTGGGTTAGCCAATCATACACCACAGATTGCTCATTTTCTAGTACAAAAAACGCACGGTCAAGTGTTTTGATATTATAAAAAATAAATGCCTAAAAAGATAAAAAAAAGGTTGAGCATCAATCCTGAAAGAAAATTTAATCGCATAGTATGCTCAAAATCAGCACTTTCTTGATGTTTACGAACTTTAAAATACCAAGTGCTAAAGAAAGCTAAAACAGGTATTAAAAAAAATAAATAGAAAAGGCTTATTTGAAAACTAAAATAATACATAAAATAAGCCATAAAACCCAATGTAGCTAATCCAAAAGCAAGTGCAGTGAAGTGGAAAGTGCCTAAAATACCCAATTTTAAACTCAAGGTAATATCCCCTCTTTTTGCATCTTCTTCGTGTTGATAAATCTGGGTCATTGGGTAAGAACCCAGTAGCATCAAGCTACTTAGTATCGCAGGAAGTTGAATAAAGGGAGTAAAAGTTTGTACTATGGAAAAGTGATGTAAAGCCATATAAGTCATCAAAAATGTAAAATAACCTTGGAAAAAACCAGCGATAAACCAACTGATGTAAGGATATTTTTTTAAGCGAATACTCGGGTGGCTATATGCTTTTGAAGCTAAACCATAAATAAAAAACATTATTGCGACATCCCAACTTAGCAATATTATCGCTCCAATTATCGCGATAATATCAAATAGAATGGCATAAATATATAATTCTCTACTTACTTTTGGAGGATGTTTTAAGCCCCCAATACTTTTTTCATCTTTATCAAAATAGGAATTGTAAGCATTACTAGCAGGATAAAGGAAAAAATGAATTAAAAAAAAAGCCATCCAGAAATGAATAGGCATAATGTCTTTAGGATTAATTGCCCAAGCAAATAAAAAAATAGGCAATAAAAAAAAGGAAAACGGAATCCTTAAATGCAAAAAAGTAGATTTTTTCATTTTGTTTATATCGTGCAGTTTAAGCCACTAAAGTAGTCCTTTTTTATGCTTCTTTCACTGCCTCAATATCAAAACCTGCTTCTTCCACAGCGGTAACTATTTGTTGCTCAGTGATAACACCGTTCACAGTTAAAATTTTATTTGGATGATTGGTATCCACCTCCCATTTTTCAATCCCTTCCACTTCATCCAAAAATCCGGTTACGGTACGCACGCAATTACCACAGTTAATGTTGGTTTTAAATTGTAATGTTGTCATTCACTTTTTATTGTTAGAACAAGTTAACCTTTGCAGCGGTTGTTTATCCATGCAAAAAACAACACATCATGAAAAACTTATGCCTACTATGGTTCTTATTTATTAGCCAAATTTTATTTGCTCAAAGTAGCGTAAGTGGAATAATATTAGATGAAATAACTAGAGAACCACTCATCGGAGCGAATATCGTACTGAAAGGTAGTACCACAGGAGTCGTTACTGATTTGAACGGACAGTTTGAAATAAACATTCCACATCAGCAAGATACTTTATTAATTTACTATTTAGGATATACCAATTATGAAATAATAGTAAATGCTGGACAGAAATACCATATTTTATTGGGAATAAAAGCTAGTATATTGAATGATAGTATTGTAGTGTATGCGCCCGATAGAACATGGTCAAATTTGTATCGTGAAATACCCTCTGCCATTAACCTTCCTAAAAAAGGACTTCAACTGGACGAACAAAGTAATATTGCAACTGCCCTCAATCGCGTACCTGGAGTGTATATGCACACTGGCACACTGAACACGAACCGCATCACTATCCGAGGCATTGGTAGCAGAAATTTATTTGGCACTGCTAAAATTAGAGCTTTTTTGGATGAAATTCCGCTGACCAACGGCGCAGGCGAAACCACTTTAGAAGATATTGACCTTAGCCTAATTGATAATATTGACCTCATCAAAGGACCAACTTCTAGCGCCTATGGTGCTGGTTTGGGTGGTATTATTCGCTTAAATCCTGACTGGAACATAGAAGGGACTACACTGAACGTAAGCAACACCAGAGGAAGCTACAATTTGCAGCGCAATATCATACAATATCAATATGGTAAAGAAGGCTTTAGTTTTAGAGTAGGGTTCAATCGAATGCACAGCGATGGTTATAGGGAAAATAACGAATACGATAGGCTAGGTTTCACTGTGTTGAGTAGTATGAAAAAAGAACGCCATCGTTTGACGCTATTGTTCAATCACATTGACCTCAAGGCATTTATTCCTAGCTCATTGAATGAAACAGATTATCGCAATAACCCTCAAAAAGCAGCATTTATTTGGTCACAAATAAAAGGTTTTGAAGACTACACGAAAACCTTAACAGGTATTGCTTACGAAACCCAAATTACACCCAAATTATATTCTACTACCAGCCTTTTTAATACACAATTCCGTTCTTATGAATCTCGACCATTTAATATTTTGCGAGAAAACGCTACTGTTTTAGGTGCTAGAACCAAATTTAGGCAAGCATTTACTCCAGCTAATTA
>DAITMC010000226.1:0-5815 GCA_036835365.1 Saprospiraceae bacterium | reverse complement strand
TCAAATAATGGCAAGTACATCTGATATTCGCAAAGGGATGACCATTAACCACAGTAATGACATTTACAAGATTGTTGAATTTATGCACGTCAAGCCTGGTAAAGGCGCTGCTTTTGTGCGTACAAAACTAAAAAGTTTAACAACAGGTAGAGTAATTGACAACACCTTCCCTGCTGGTCATAAAATTGATGAAGTAAGAGTGGAGGCAAGGCAATATCAATACTTGTATAATGGTGATACTGGTTACAATTTTATGAACAATGAAAATTTTGACCAAGTAACAATTGATGAAAAATTCATTGATAACCCTCAATTCCTCATGGAAGGTATGATGGTAGATGTCTTGTTTCATGTAGCGGAAGAGCGACCAATTTCTCTGGAGTTACCACAATACATCGTTGTGGAAGTAACCTATACAGAGCCTGGTGTAAAAGGAGATACTGCTACCAACACGCTAAAACCTGCCACTATTGAAACTGGCGCAGAAGTACGCGTACCGTTATTTGTTAATGCAGGCGACAAAATCAGAATAGATACCAGCAATGGCGATTATATGGAGCGTGTGAAAGAATAATCCGCCTTATCAAGAAAATCGGAGGATGGTTTTTACGCCCTGCTACTTCCTATTTTGGCAGCAAATAACAACCCCTCCTGTAAGTTACTAATTTGCTCACACATAAAACCTTTGATTGCATGACGTTCAAAGAAATGGAAAGCCTCCTCAAGCTCATCAACGAGTTGGAGATGACGGAATTTAAAATGAAAGATGGCGAATTTGAAATTGTAGTTCGTACCAAAGAATACGGTAATACAAAAGTGATTACTCAAGGAGCAGCGCCCGTTGTGCAGCAACCTATTATTACCACCCCAACGCCTGCCGCATCAGTAGTTGCCACACCGCCTACTTCTGCAAAAACAGAAGAAAGCACACCAGTAAAAGAAGAACCTAAAAAGAATTATATCCCCATTAAATCGCCTATTGTAGGAACATTTTACCGCTCATCAGGTCCTGATAAAGAAGCCTTTGTAAAGGTAGGCGACAAAATTCAGCCTGGTAAGGTCGTGTGTATTGTCGAAGCCATGAAACTATTCAATGAAATTGAAGCAGAAGTTGGCGGTACTATTGTTCAGGTGATGGTCGAAGATGCACAACCAGTGGAATACGATACGGTGTTGTTTTTGGTGGAACCTTAACGAAATTCAACGAATGTATGGTTTCTACTATTTACTTTTGCTATACAAAGAAAATCTTTTAAGTGTATTATTGCTATTACTTTGATACTTTGGCATCAAAGTGTGTTAATGGTTCATCAAATCTAGAAAATTCATGTTCAACAAGATACTTATTGCCAACAGAGGTGAAATTGCACTCCGCGTGGTCAGAACCTGCAAAGAAATGGGCATCAAAACAGTAGCGGTTTACTCCACAGCCGATGCAGATAGCCTTCATGTGCGCTTTGCTGACGAAGCGGTTTGTATTGGGCCACCTGCCTCCAAGCAATCCTATTTGAACATTCCTCAAATTATGGCGGCTGTTGAAATTACTAACGCTGATGCTGTTCATCCAGGATATGGTTTCTTAGCAGAAAATGCTGATTTTGCTGAAGTTTGCTCCGATTACGGCATCAAATTCATCGGTCCAACGCCAGAGATGATTCGCAAAATGGGCGATAAAATAACGGCTAAAGAAACCATGATTGCCGCTGGAGTGCCCGTTATTCCTGGCTCAGAAGGGCTGATTGAAAATATAAAAGACGGCATTAAAATTGCGGCAGAAATCGGTTATCCTGTGTTGCTCAAGGCAACAGCAGGCGGTGGTGGCAAAGGTATGCGCATCGTGAACGAGGAAGCAGAATTTGAAAAAGCTTGGGAGCAAGCGCGCATGGAAGCCGCATCATCATTTGGTAATGACGGTATTTATATTGAAAAATTTATTGTTGAGCCGCGCCATATTGAGTTCCAAATTGCTGGCGATCAATACGGTACAGTCGTTCATCTTTCCGAGCGAGATTGCTCTATTCAACGAAGACATCAAAAGCTAATTGAAGAATGTCCTTCGCCATTTATGACACCAGAATTGCGTGAAAAAATGGGTGAAGCCGCCATAAAAGCAGGACAATCCATTAATTATGAAGGACTTGGTACCGTAGAATTTTTAGTGGATAAGTATAGGAATTTCTATTTCATGGAAATGAACACCCGCATTCAAGTAGAGCACCCTGTAACAGAAGAAGTAATAGACCATGATTTAATTAAAGAACAAATAAAAATTGCTGCTGGCGAGCGCATCTCTGGTAAGAATTATTTCCCTAAAGGTCATGCCATGGAATGCCGTATCAATGCAGAAGACCCTTTTAATGGTTTTCGGCCAAGTCCTGGTAAGATTACTTCTTTTCACAGCCCCAAAGGCTATGGTGTTCGAGTAGATACTCACGTTTATGCCAGCTATACCATACCCCCTTACTATGATTCAATGATTGGCAAATTGATTTGTCGGGCAGCCACACGCGAGGAGTGTATCAAAAAAATGGCACGCGCCTTAGATGAATTTATTGTAGAAGGCGTAAAAACAACCATTCCTTTTCACCAAAAAATGATGGCTAACCAAGACTTTAAAGATGGTAATTTTCATACGCGCTATCTGGAAACATTTAATTTTGAAGAGTAACAAAAGGCGCAGTGATACATTTTGAACTGAACAAAATTTGTAATAGTTGTTAATCTTCGTTAAATTTTTTGAGCAAGTTCCCCTACTTGAGGCATTACCTTGTAGCGCAAAGCGGAGCAATTTTCTCTAGTAAAAATGGCTTTTGCCACACGTTGCATCTCCTCAAGCGTTATATTTTGGTATAGCTCTAATTCTTCGTTTATAAGATTAGCATTTTTCAACAATTCAAAAAAAGCGAGATTAATGGCTTTATTAAGCACACTTGTTTCTGAAAAAACAAGGCTACTGACCACTTTATTTTTCACTTTTTCTAATTCTCGTTCGGTTATCCCATTCAATTTTAGCTCCTCTAATATTTCCCAAACAGCTACTTCCGCAGTTATTAAAGAGACTCCTTTTGAGGGATTTCCTTCAATAATAAGCACACCGGGGTCAATACTGCCTGAAATGTAGCAGTCGATACTAGAAAAAAGTTTTCGCTCTTTCAACAGGTGTTGATACAATCGAGAAGAAGCTCCGTTACACAACACATCAGAAAGCAAATCCACGATGTAATAATCAGGATGTAAGCGTTCAGGCATATGAAATGCTAAATAAATAGAATCTAAAGGAACATTGGATTCCATATTGACTTCTCGAAAAGCGTCTTGTATCGGTTCTTGCTTGTACTGTCGTTGAGGAACTTCACCTTTTGGAATGTCGCTGAACCATTTTTCGGCTAATACTTTTACCTTTTCTACCCCCACATTACCTGCCACGACTAGAATGGCATTATTGGGGCAATAATATTTCGTATAAAAGTCCTTTACATCGTCCATTGTGGCGGCTTCCACATGTTGTGGTATTTTGCCAATGGTGGGCCAACTGTACGGATGTTCTTTGTAAGACAGTCCACTCAAATGATGCCAAGCATCGCCATAGGGCTGATTCAAGCAAGTTTCCTTAAATTCCTCTACGACTACTTTACGCTGTGTATCTAGCACTTCCTCATCAAAGTTGAGATTAACCATTCTGTCAGATTCTATCCAAAAGGCAATTTCTATGTTTTCGGCAGGCAAAATTTCGTAGTAATTCGTGACATCACTATTGGTGAAGGCATTATTCTCACCGCCTGCCATTTGGATAGGTTCATCGAAATCAGGTACATTTTTTGATCCTCCGAACATCAAATGCTCAAAGAGATGGGCAAAACCTGTTCTTTCAGGCGATTCATCTTTAGAGCCTACGTTGTAGAGAATATTTACCGCCACCATGGGGGTAGTTTTATCCTCATGTACAATTACGCGAAGCCCATTCTTTAAGGTGAATTTTGTAAATTCAATCACTGATATACTCTCTTTTTATAGGTAACCTAATACGGAAAAGCAAAAGGTTAAACTTCTTCATCAAATGTAATCGTTTCCTCTATTTGTTCCAGTTTGTCGGCTCGTTTGACTAACGCATTAGCACGCATTTCTGCATCCAATTTTCGATTTCTAGCAATATCTAATGCCGTAAAAATAGCTTGACGAAAAGAACTTGGATCTGCTTCGTTTTTACCCGCAAGATCATAGGCAGTACCATGGTCAGGCGACGTGCGTACAATGGGCAATCCAGCGGTGTAATTCACGCCAGCATTGAAAGAAAGTGTTTTGAAAGGCACTAATCCTTGATCGTGGTACATGGCTAAAACACCATCAAACTTTTTAAACAAACCTGAGCCAAAGAAACCATCCGCTGGATAGGGTCCGATAGCCATGATGCTATTTGCTTTCATTTCAGCAATAACAGGTCGAATAACTTTTTGCTCTTCATCGCCAATTACGCCATTATCACTAGCATGAGGATTTAAACCTAAAATAGCAATCGTTGGTCGTTCAATACCAAAATCAACTTTCAAGCTGTGGTGAAAAATTTGTATTTTATCTACTAATAGTTGGTGGGTCAAGCTAGCAGAGACCCGCTCCAAGGGGATATGCCCTGTTGCTACGCCCACGCGAAGGGTATCGTTGACCATGAGCATCAAGTTAGCACCATTGCCAAATTTTTCCGCTAAATATTCTGTATGACCAGGATGGGGAAAATGCGCCAAACTCATGGCTTCTTTATTAATCGGAGCGGTTACCAAAGCGTCTATCAAACCATCTTTAAGGTCATCTGTTGCTATTTCTAGTGAGCGATAGGCATACTTCCCTCCCAAATCGGTAGCGCGCCCAAGGGTAATATTCACATTTTCATTCCAGCAGTTAATCACATTTACTTTGTTTTCTACGTATCGCTCAGGCAACTTGGCGGGGTGAAACTTAAAGTCAATACCAACGATGTTTTTATGGTAAGAAACTACCTTTGAAGAGCCGTAAATAAAAGGCGTACAAAGGTCAGTAATGCGTTCATCCACTAAAGTCTTCAAAATCACTTCTAACCCAATACCATTCATATCACCTATCGTGATTCCTATTCTTATTTTACTCATTATTTTTTTTGATTAATATTTGCCAAACGCTTGTTTGGTTTGGCTTTTTGTTCACTTAAACTTAACATTGTTCACCACAAAGGTAGTAAAGCTATCGAAATCAAGGAATTAAGTTATTATTTTTTCCTTTAATCTTTATTAGCTAATTGACCGCAAGCAGCATCAATATCTTTACCTCGGCTTCTACGAACAGTCACCATCACATTTTTTTGTATCAAATATTGCGCAAACGCATTGATTTTATCTTCACTCGATTTCTCAAAATCCGTTTGGTCTATCGGATTGTATTCGATGATGTTAACGCGAACGGGAAACTTTTTACACAATGCCACCAGCTTTTTAGCATCGTCCATACTGTCATTAAAGTTTTGGAAGGCAATGTATTCATAGCTAATTCTATTCTTTGTCTTTTCATGATAGTAAATCAAGGCTTCCATTAAGGCGGAAAGATTATTCTGCTCGTTGATGGGCATAATTTCGTTGCGCTTTTTGTCATCAGCAGCATGTAGCGAAAGTGCAAGATTTACTTTCACCGCATCGTCTGCCAACTGCTTTATCATTTTGGCAATACCCGCTGTGCTAACAGTGATGCGTCTTGGTGACATATTTAATCCATCTGGAGCCGTAATGCGGTCAATGCTTTCAAGTACATTTTTGTAGGCTAAAAGCGGTTCACCCATCCCCATATACACGAT
>DAITMC010000225.1:0-5817 GCA_036835365.1 Saprospiraceae bacterium | reverse complement strand
AATGAGGCGGCTCGGCAATATTGGAATCATCCTAGCGTGTTGCTTCAACGATTAGAAGATTTGCAGGCTGAACCCAAAACAGCCTTACAGCAGATACTTCATTTTCTAGGTGAATCTTTTGAAGAGCAAGTACTGAACTATCACGTAGCTCCGCGTAGTTTTTATGCAGATAAAATTGAATACACTTCAGGTAGCCAAGGGGAAGAAGACCATCGCATCCGTCGCAATTGGCAAATCAATCAACCGTTACAAAAAAATACTTCTCGTTGGAAAACAGAAATGTCAACAACAGAAAAGCACTTCTTTAAACAAAAAGCTCAGTATCTGTTAGAGGAATTGTCTTACACACAAGACGATAATTGGTAAACCACTATTGACGGTAGTGAACCGCCAATTCATCTGTATGTAAAGGTTGAACAAAACTAGGAACACTATTTAGCAATGGGGCTTTTACACCATGACCTAAATATTTGTCTCCAGTAATGACCCTGGCTTCGTCCCAAAAATTTGCGTCAATGAAACTTTGCAGCAATGTTGCACCACCTTCCACTAGAATTACTCCGATTTTTCGACGATATAATTCCGCTAGAAGATGAGTTAGAGTATGTTCATAAAAATCCAAATTTACCCATTCTACCGATCCATCTTTTGCGGGTATTTTTCGTTGAGCGGTAAACACTAAAGTGGGTTGTTTGTCATGAAGCAAATGATGACTTTTAGGTAAGCGCCCTAACCTATCTAACACTAGCCGAATAGGTGATTTCCCAAAATATAAACGATTGTTTAACTGAGGATTATCTAACAAAGCAGTGTTCGTTCCTACCAAAATAGCATCTACCTCACTTCGCCATTTGTGGACTAAATATTGAGTGTATAAATTGCTAATAATCAACCGTTCATTTTTTCTGCCCATAAAACCATCTTTACTTTTCGCATACTTTAAAATCACATAGGGACGGTTTTGTTGAACAAAAACAGTGCGTGGACGTACTAAGTCGTCTCCTTCTTTTTGCAAGATGGCAACTACTACTTCTACGCCATTTTTTTTAAGGATTTCGACTCCCTTTCCACTTACTTCTGGTGTTGCATCCAAAGCTGCAATCACTACCTTAGGTATTTTCGACCGAATGATTAAATCTGTGCAAGCAGGTGTTTTACCGAAAAAGCAACAAGGCTCTAATGAAACATACAAGGTGCATTCAGGCAGCAGATGCTTTAACCTGTCAGGAATACTATTAATAGCATTTACTTCCGCATGTGCCTTGCCATATATCTGGTGGTATCCTTCCCCAATAATTTTACCTTCATAAACGACCACGGCACCTACCATAGGATTAGGTGCAACAGCCCCCTCTCCCAATCGGGCTAAATCGAAGCAACGCTGTAAGAATAATGTTTCTTCTGCTTCATATTCAGTAAATTGTATCATATAAAGATTTGCTATTTGATTCCATTAAACTATTGAAATACAAAATAATTATTCCTTTATAGCGTTCAGGAGTAAAGTAATTTACAAAACATCCTTACGCCTACTTGCACATCTAAAAAAAACATACTATTTTCGGCGCAGATTTTTTTGTCAAGCACTTTTTTAAGACATTATATCCCTTAATACTGAAATAAAGTAACCTTTACGAATAAACTAAATTAAGTAGTAATTTTTTTGTTTAATCAATTTTATCGTAAAATTGGATTAAACAAGTATTTTTAAAAACGACAAACTTACATAACAACGTGTTATACAAAATCAAATTAAAAAACGCTGACGATAATGTTCTACTAGATGACAATGTATATGACCATTTAGCGAAAGATCCTTATTTGTCAAGGATAGAATTTATGAGCAACCTTCGTAAGCATTCTAGTGGATGTGCTGTATTTCAAAAAACTTGGAAAAAGGCAGATGGTGGTTATAAAACAGAGACCATTTACCTCCACAAGCTAATCGCCGAGCGATTTATGAAGGAAAAAAAGGGCGACAATAATAATTTAGTAGGCGCAAAAAACGGAAATAAACTGGATTGTAGATTGGAGAATTTGGTTTATCGCTCGCGCTCGGTAGCAAGTAGAAAACGCAAAACGAGTAGCAAGGTAGGTTACACTGGTGTTTATAAAGAAAACAATCGCTACCGAGCAGTTATTTCTGTGGATAGAAAATCAGTTCATATTGGTATGTTTGCCACAGCAGAAGAGGCTGCCATTGCATACAACAAGAAATCAAGAGAACTTTATGGCGACAATGGCAAAATCAATGTGATTAAGCCAAAATCGAAGCGAGAAACGCAGCGAGTAAAGTAAGTCTATATTGAACTTTTCACTGCTCTGGTCATTTCTCGTTTGCCTGGCGGACCTTGCAAACATTCCACTTCAAAGCCAACGGCTCTTAGTGTTCGTTTTACTTCACCTTTTGCGCAGTAAGTGGTTAGGATACCCTCTGGCAGAAGAGCATCATACATTTTTTTTAACAAGGATTCTTCCCAAAGGTGAGGTTGTGCATTTGGAGCAAAGGCATCAAAGTAAATAATATCGAACGGCTCTTGAAATTCGACTGTTTCAAAGAAAGTATTGAGTTTGAGGAGGGTGAAACTATCGTTGATAGCATACTTTGTATTCCAAGGCGCGGCGTGTAAACGTCGCAAACAGTGTTCATCAACTTCTGAAACACGCAGGACTTCGTTGTAGTTGAGTAATCTTACTTGAGCATCACTGATAGGATATGCTTCTACGGTAGTATAATCAATATACAAATTTTTTTTCTGTGCTTCAAGGTAGGTCATCAAAGCGTTTAAGCCAGTGCCGAAGCCCATTTCAAGAATCCGAATCTCTTTTTTCAATACTGCTTTGAAGCGCAAAGCAGCATCAATAAAAACGTGCTGTGTTTCTCGAACGGCACCGTATTTGGAGTGGTAGCTCACTTTGAACTCCTCTGAAAAAATGGAATGAGAACCATCCTGTGTTTCAAAAATCGCTTGCTCGTCCATAAATTTTTACATTGTTTTCGCAGGGAGCATATATTGCTAGCCAAAACCCTTTCATTTTTCGTCAAACTGTATTTAATACTGCTTGATTAACAATGCAAAAACAAGCCAAATAGTTGCATGATTTTATCTAAAACGTATCATTGTAGCAATCGTGCAATTCTGCAAGGCTAATATCAAATTGAGCAGCATCATAGGTACACTCGCCATGGCGTATAAGTAATAATTGTGGGGATTCGTGTGGGGTGCTAAATTGCGCTGCTATCTGATTGGATAGACTTCGGTAACTTAAAATATCCAAATAATATGGAATAAGCTCTTGCGCTGAAAAATCCCATCCATTTTCAAGACGCATTTTCGCCATGATGCTAATACTGCACTGTGTGCTATGTTTGAAAATTGCACAAGGAATTTTAGCAGAAATTTCAATAATCTCTGCTATTTGCTGGGGTGTATTCAACACTTTCCAGTTCAAGAGGCGTTGATTACTCATTAAATTGCTTGGTAAAACTGACTTTAAATTAAAATTTATGCTATTTCAGTATGCTGATGATAGCATTCACCACTACTGTTTTTACTGTTTGCTCTAAAGAAAAGTTATTAGGACAGCCATAGCCTCTATTGCAAGAGGTGAAAGAAAGCGTAAGGGCTAAGAAACCCGTAATGGTCAATATCTTTTTGAAATTCTTTTTCATTTTGATGTTGTATATATATTAGACAATATTGGCAAAAGCTCAACGATATTTGAAGCAAAAATATTTTTAATTGCTAACTTTTTTTTCGCGAATCACGAACAAAATTATTTTAACACAACGAATAGCTGTACTTCAAATAACGATTAGTTAAACTACAAGATTTAGGGGATTGTTTCGACTCTGCTGAGAAAATTTTTAAGGCGTCTATCATTTTCCAACATCTGTTAATTGCGGGTATATCGTATCGTATCATAAGGCTTACTTGTCTTTTTGAGGACATAAAGCTAGAATTTGTTGCAACATTTATTGTTAAAATCAATTTAGAATGAAGCAAGTTTAATGATCAAAATACTTTCAATTATGAGCACATCAAAAAGCTATCTTTGGGTTTCAATAACAGTGCTTGGAGTAATTGCATTATTAGCAAATTCCTCTGGGGCTATTTCCGAGCATACAGGTGCGCCAGGCGAGCAAAGTTGCGGTAGATCATCCTGCCATAATGTGATGCCTAATCAGGGAAATGCGACTATTGCCATCGAATTTTCAGATGCCGATGACCGCTACCGTGTAGGCGAAACCTATACCATGAGCGCTTCTATTACCAACGCTGCTACGCCTGCCAGAAATGGTTTCCAGATTGTAGCTTTAGATGAAAATAACAAAAATGTTGGCGAGTGGCTTTTAACAGAACCTAATCGAACAAAAATTGAATCTGGTTTTTCGTTTAGAGATAGAAGATACATCACGCATACCTCAGCAGGCAATCAACAAACTTCTTGGAGTTTTAATTGGAAAGCCCCTACTGATGCGGTAGGGCAAATCACATTTTACCTAGCGTTATTGGATGCTAACAACAACGGCTCAAGTTCTGGCGACCGCCTCTACACCACCTCTAAAAATATTTTGTTCGACCAAGTCAGTAGCACTGAAAACATAGAACACCAATCTGATATGTTAGTCAATAACCTTGCTGATGAATATTTGCAACTCAATTACACAGGCACTGCCGAATATTTTCTCTTTAATGTAAATGGTCAATTGATGCAACAAGGCGTAGCTCAACAGACGATTAGCACACAAACACTGGAAAATGGTATTTACTTTTTGAGCTTAAAGATTCCTTCATTTTCTACGACGCAAAAAATTGTAGTGCAGCACTAGTGCCTTTTTTCAGTATTTGTGAATAAGCTAGGGCTTATTTATTTACCAATGCTGAATATTGACTAAAATAGCCTTTATTTGCAGGGAAAGTGCAAAATAACATGCTATGCTCAAGTTGCATCACTGGGTCTCTGCTTTCCTCATTTTATTGCTTATTAGTTTGCCTTTTTCAAAAGGTATTAATTCTGTGGCTATTGTAGGTCTGGCGTTACTTGCTATTGCCAGATTGAGCAAATCAAAAAAAATTGAATTTCAATGGATAATAATTTATCCTATATTGGTCTGGTGCAGCCTTTTGTTGAGTATGACTTATACTAGCAACACGGCTAATGGTTGGCAGCAACTATACCATCAAATTCATTTATTATTGTTACCCCTCATTTTTATCGCTCATCAAAAGGAGCTAAAGCAGCGATTTCATTTTTACTTAGCCATTTTTAATTTGGCAGTAGGCATGGCAGCCTTAATAACACTGGGGTTTTACGTTTCAAATGAACAAACTGCCCAAGCTATTGCGAACCAATTTTCTTTACTCAAACCCTATATTCTTCACGAAGCTAAAGATGCTTTTGGTGCATATAGTCCTTTTTTAGATCGTTTGCATTTTGGCTACTTAGTCAGTATTGCTCTTCTGGCTAGCCTATTTCAAATTATTGCTGGTATGAACAGCAGAAAATTATTAACAGGTGTAAATATATTGGTTTTATTCAGCACTTTAATCATCTTAGGCGCAAGGGCTGCTCAAATAGGGACACTACTAGCGGTGCTACTTGTTACCATTCTGATGCACCAATCTATTTTGCGTTATCTCTTTGGAACTCGTTTTTCTGATAAAATGGCGAGCCTTATTTTTGTTGTCGGTGTTCTACTTAGTGTATGGTTGCTCTCGTGGTTACTTTACAAAAATGTACCAGCTATACAAACACGGTACAATCAAATGTTGTGGGAAATAGCGGTCATGGAAAATAACACTTATACGGATT
>DAITMC010000224.1:0-5869 GCA_036835365.1 Saprospiraceae bacterium | reverse complement strand
AAAACTAATTTTGTGGTTCTTGTTCTTTATACAGCATTATAAAATTTAATAGATGCTTTTTTGAAAAAAGCTTTCTTTTTGTGTTGTGATTAGTCTTTAGTAACCTAATTCATAAGTGTAAGTAGCCAAAAAAAAGAAGAAACTTCTTTTGATTTCTAAAAAGCTTATCATAACTTTGAAAATAATTATTTAATAAATCTTTAACAAATAACCAAAACTAACACACGTATGAATAGAAAACTACTGTTTAGTTTTATCTTAACTTTGCTGCTTGCTGCTACGCAAGTATTCGCACAAGATAGAACTATCTCGGGAAGGGTTACTGACGATAGCGGTCAGCCTATACCTGGTGCAACTGTTGTAGTGAAAGGAAATACATCTGTCAATACTGTAACAGGTGATGATGGACGTTATACTTTAGTAGTATCAGATGGGGCTACTATTATTATTTCCTTTTTAGGGCAACAAAAAGAAGAGGTAATTGGAAATCGTACTACAATTGATGTAGGGATCTCTGATAAACAACTGCAAGAGGTTGTTGTTGTTGGTTACGGTACTCAAGAGAAAAGGTCTCTTACAGGTGCGATTACAGGGATGAAGGCATCAGAAATTGAAAATATCCCTGTGAATAATGTAATTCAGTCAATGCAAGGTAGGTTAGCAGGTGTTCAAATACAATCTGCTAATGGTCGTCCTGGTTCAGCAAGTGTTGTTAGAATACGAGGGCAGGCATCTGTTTCAGCAGGGAATAATCCTCTGTATGTTGTTGATGGAGTACCTATTACTAATGCTGATAATACGCAGTCTGGTGCTGGACAAGGTCTTTCTCCTCTTTCTTACATTAATCAGGAAGACATAGAATCAATACAAGTTTTGAAAGATGCCTCTGCTTCTGCTATCTATGGCTCAAGAGGTTCAAATGGCGTAATTCTAATTACTACCAAGAAGGGAAAGAAGAATCAAAAAACACAAGTATCTTTATCCGCTTATACAGGTTTTCAAGAATTAACTAAAAAACCGTCCTTACTTAACTCCAGTCAATATAGAGAGATATTGAGAGAAGCAAGGTCAAATGCTGGATTAGCACCTAGAGCAGATTTTGAAGATGATCCAAGCATTCCAACTACTAATTGGGTGGATGAGGTACTGAACAATAGCTCTAGAATTACCAATTATCAGGTATCAGCCAATGGAGGTTCGGATAAAACTACTTTTTATGCGTCAGTAGGATATTTGAATCAAGATGCGATATTAAAAGTAGGTAATTTTGAGAGAATTAGTGGGCGTTTAAATATGGGACATCAAGCAACAGAGAAGTTAAATTTTGGTATAACTACAAGCTTTAGCAATACAAAGACACGCCAAACTACGGTTGATAATAGCATCTTTTCGGCTTGGCCTCTTTCTCTACAGTCAAGACCAGATCAAGGGGTATACCAATCAGATGGGAGGACTTTTAGTCTTAATACTTTCAATAACCCTGTTCACTCTTTGCTCCCTTCCTATGAAAGTAATATCAGTCAATTATTAGTGAATGCTTTTGCCGAATACAAAATCATAGAAGGATTAACTTTCAAAACATCTTTTGGAACTGAGCTTGCATACACAAGAGATAATAATTACGAGCAAATTACTTCACTACAAGCACAAGGAATTCAGGGGCGTGGGCTTTCTGCGACAGCATCGAACAATAATATCTTGATTGAAAATACATTTAATTACAATAAATCATTTTTTAATGATAAGTTAAATGTGAATGCATTGTTAGGATATACGTTCCAAAGATTTGTAACAGAGTTTAATAGCGTTGTAGGACAAGGTTTTCCTTCAGATAATACACCTTATGTTACTTCAGCAGCTTCTATTACATCAGGCTCTTCCAGTTGGACAAGTAATGCAATTGAGTCTTACATAGGTCGTGTAAACTTAGACTATGATGATAAATACCTTTTGTCTATCGCCGTTCGTAGAGACGGATCATCAAAGCTTGTTAATAATAAATATGATGTTTTCCCTTCTATTTCTGGTGGTTGGAGAATATCTAACGAGGCGTTTATGAAGTCCATTAATTTCATTGATGATCTTAAGTTGAGAGCAGGATACGGATTAACGGGTAATCAAGAAGGTATTGGTAATTTTGCATCAAGGCCACTTTTTGGAACAGGTGCAAATTATAACGATCAACCCGGCTTATCTATTGGACAAATTGGGAATCAAAATTTAAGATGGGAATATACCCAACAGCTGAATGTGGGTATGGATTTGGCGCTTTTCAAGTCAAGAATCATTTTGAACGTAGATTATTACATTAAAGATACAAGAGACTTGCTCTTAGCGCAACCGATACCAATCACATCTGGATTCAATAGCTTTACAAATAATATAGGTGAAGTGAGAAATTCTGGTATAGAATTTAATCTACAGAGTGTTAATATTGATAAAGAGTTTAAATGGACTACTTCATTCAATATTGCTACCAATAAAAATGAAGTAACAAAGTTGTACAATAATCCAAGTACAAATGAGCCTACTCCAATTGATGCTGGCTTTGTGAGCAGGACAGCTGTGGGGCAGCCGATAGGAGCGTTCTTTGTTATCAAGGCAATTGGCGTAGATCCTGCGACTGGTGATATGATTTATGAAGATCTTGATGGAAATGGAACAATTGGAGGTGAAGATAGACAGTTTCTTGGTAATCCTTTTCCAGACTTTTTTGGTGGATTGACTAATAATTTTTCATACAAAGGGTTTGATCTGAGCATATTTTTTCAATATTCTCTGGGTAACGATATCTACAAGCTCTATGAAGAAGGTAACGGCGGAATACTCAATTTAGGAGTTGATGTAGGTACAGCCACTGGTAGTGCTCGTAACATGACAACAGACGTGTTAAATAGATGGCAACAGCCTGGTGATCAAACTAACATGCCACGTGCCATTGCTGGTGCCAGAGGTGTATTCAATACTCAGAGGTCATCTAGATTCATAGATGATGGTAGCTACCTACGTTTAAAAAATATTTCATTAGGTTACACTCTTCGTCAGCAATGGTTGAACAAAGTGGGTCTGACTAGTGCTAGGGTTTATGTAAGTGGCCAAAATTTATTGACCGTCACCGGTTACAACGGTATAGATCCTGAGGCATCTAGTTCTACAGCTTCTACTACATTTGGTGTTGACCAAGCTTCTATACCTCAGTTACGTACTTACACAATTGGAATTAATTTAGGATTTTAAATAGCCATAAAATGAAAAAGATATTTATATTATTATTTGTATTGGTAGCCTCGGGATGTGAAAAAATGTTGGATATTAATCCAAGAGCTTCACTTGCTCCAGCTTCTGTAACAGGTGCCGATGCCGAAAAGCTTCTTTTAGGCATTTATGATGGTTTGCAAACAGGTGGTACTAACTTTTTCTACCTCAGTTATCTTACGGAAGATTTATCAGCAGATAATCTCACGTATAGAGCAACGTTTTTTCAACACGGGGAGATAAATGTAAATGCTATTTTAGTTAACAACGTGCTAGTATCAAGATATTTTAATGGTCCTTACGTAGCGATTAGACGTGCTAATGACTTGATTGCTACGATAGAACCTCTGCCTGAAAGTGAATTCACACCAAGTGGGAGAAAAAATGAAATATTAGGCACAGCAAGATACTTGAGAGCCTATGCCTATTATAAGTTGGTAACTCTTTTTGGTGGTGTTCCTATCACGCTTACAGCCACAACTGACAATCTTCCTCGCAATACAGAAGACGAAGTATGGGCTCAGATTATCACCGATTTGATATTTGCAAAAGATAATGCTCCTGCTGGTGCTGGTTCTGCGAGAAGTTTCGTTTCCTCAAATGCAGCAAAAGCGCTTCTTTCAAGAGTTTATTTGATAAGAGAAAATTGGACAGAAGCAGCTACATTAGCAGAAGAAGTAATAGCTTCAGGTGCATATTCTTTATCTTCTGATTATGCTGTAATATGGACGAATGGGAACTCACCTGAAGTTATTTTTCAGATTAACAATACAGTTAATGAAAATGGATCAGGCTCTCATGGATTTTTCTTAACATCTGCTACATTTCCTACTGGAGGGAGGTTTGAGTTGCCAGTTGATCCTGATTTAGTTGCGGCATATGAAACAGACGACCAAAGAAGAGATGGTTCGATAGCTCCGGCAGGTGGAACTTTTGCCGGTCAGTTTCAGGCCATTAAGTTTCCAAACGGCACAGTTCGTGATGATATTTTTTATATCAGCCGACTGTCTGAGATGTATTTAATCAGTGCTGAGGCTTCTGCGGAAAGAGACAATAATCCAGCATCAGGTCTTGCAAGACTAAATGAGATTAGAGCCATCCGTGGTGTAACTACAACTTCTTTGCCTGCAAGAGCAACTGCTAGCATGGATGAGTTCAGAGACTTTATTCAATTTGAGCGTCGTATAGAATTGGCCTTCGAAGGTGTAAGGTGGACTGATTTAAAAAGAACTAGGAAAGCAATAGATGTTTTACCAAACGTTACTGATGTAAATCAGTTACTTTATCCGATTCCACAGCCTGCAAGAGATATCAATCCCCTCTTGACTCAGAATCCAGGATATTAATAACTTATTCTTTTAAATGACAAGGAGGCTGCTTTTCAAGCGGTCTCCTTATTTTTTAGATTTTAAGCTCCTTGAATAGAATGCGAGATGAAAAGTCTAATAATACTATACTGTATAAAATAGTAATATTACTCAACAAGTGATTCATTAATTTTGTACTATGACAACAAAAGCCCTCACTGCGCTTCGACAAATTTGGTTAAGAATGGCACAAATGGAGCCGGTAATCCGATTACAAATGCAAGGATGGCGGCTATGGCGGCGCCATATAACCCAAGCGTTTGAGTGAAGAAGAAAAAGAGAAGGCCGTCAAGAAATACCAGAAGAAAAGCTCTTCTCGTGGTGTGAGTAGAGTCTTCGGGGTATCTTACCAAAGCGTGTTGCGGTAGGCTAAAAAAAGCCTTGAGCTTACCAAATGTTGTTGAAACCTTGTTGTCATACCAGAAGGGTGATATCTTAGAAATGATGAACTGTGGGGTTTTGTTCACAACAAAGCCAACAAATGCTGGGTTTAGATTGCTTTGTGCAAAAGAACTCGGCAAGTAGTGTCTTGGGTAATAAAAAGTAGAGAAGAAGAGCGATGTCAGTCTCTTTGGGATTTGATTCTTGCTGATTACCAAAAATCTATGATCTACAGCTACTTTTATACTGCCTACAAGAAGGTGCTCTACGAGATATCGGCTGACTTCGAGTGTGTGGGTAAAGACAGCGGACTCACTAAATCGTGTGGAGCGGTGGAACTGCACCCTCAGCAAAGGGTAGGGAGATTCGTAGGTAAGATGCTATCTTTCTCTAAATTTGAATATATACACGAATTAATGCTGAAAATGTTCATTCACAACTATAACTTATCACTCGTTAAGTAGCACTACCATAAAGAGACTATCTATGTCATCTGTGACAATGCCTGTTATTATCGCAGCAGCTGGCTCAAAGAGAAGCTTAAAAACAGTAAAATCAAGCAAGTATTTTGCCGCCTTATTCGCCCAATCTCAATCTTATTGAGCGTTTGTGGAAGTTTATGCGCAAGAAATCCATTGATACTAAATTTTACAGAAGCTGCTAAGAATTTCGAGAAAAAGTCTTTGAGTTTTTTGCACATATCGCCCAATATAAAAAAGAATTAGATAGCCTAATTTCTTGGAATTTTCATATCTGTGAAAATAAAATCCTTTAATTGCAAGTATAAATAACGCTACTTTCTACGGCATAAAAAAATCATCTTCTCAAAAAGGATAGCAAAACGCTATCCTTTTTTTATTTTTGTA
>DAITMC010000223.1:0-5870 GCA_036835365.1 Saprospiraceae bacterium | reverse complement strand
TAGCAATGACCATTTGCGCAATTCGGTCGCCAGGATGAATGGTTTGCTTTTCTTTGGATAAGTTAATGATAGGCACTTTGATTTCTCCTCTATAATCGCTATCAATTGTGCCAGGTGTATTGGGAATGGAAATACCTTGATTAATTGCTAGACCACTTCTAGGGCGCACTTGAGCTTCATAACCATCGGGCAACTCAATGTATAATCCCGTAGGAATCAATGCTCTATCTAACGTTTGAAGTTCAATAGGGCTATCTAAAAAGGCGTGCAAATCCATACCCGCACTGCCTAAAGTTTTGTAGCTCGGCAATGGATTATTCGAGCGGTTGATGATTTTTACAGTCATTTTTTTTCACAAAATAGATATGCTAAACATTTCATCGTTTAGCATATCTAGTAGATAACTTAATGGATTACCCTATTTTTTTAGGAAATTTTTTAACATTTTCATTCCAATGCCCGTTAGTTCCTCTTTGATTTTGCCATCGCCATCCTTATCTAAGAATTTGGTAATCAATGCCATCGTTGGATTAGCTTGATTTTTCTCTTGTTCCTTTACCGTATTTTGAATGATGTTGGTTAAACCATCAGGATTCAAGTTTTGCTGATTTTTCATTTTGCCTAATCCTGCAAGTACCATAGGTGCTAGCATAATCATCAAACGAGAGGTCTTGTTTCTGTCCAAACCACTTAAATTAGTCACCATATCTACGGCGTTAGTTGTTTTGTTGCCTAAAAGGTGCATCAAAATACCTAATCCATCGAATTGGCGGTTATCGGCTTCTTTTTTACCAGATAAAATACCTGAAAGATTATCGAGCAAACTGCCATCATGGTCGCGTGAAATAGCATTGAATAAGGAACCAATATTAGACGGATTTTTGGTGTTTTGACCTAATGCACCGATAATAGTATTTAAAATACCAGTAGTGGCTAATGACATTTTTTCCTTCTCAGGATTGCCTAATTGGTTAGAAAGATTCTCTATTACGTCTGGCGTAAGATAACTTTGAATTAAATCAAGTAGTTGATTGTTGTTCATAATTTGAAAATTGATAATACAAATGAAAATTATATTTTAGACGAACTTTTTCAAAAAAGTCAACCTCTTATTTAAAGGAAATCAACTTTAAGCAAAAATAACAAAATAACTTTATGAATTCAGCAAAAGAGCGTTTTGAAGCGGCTTACCTAGAAACCATTTATGTTCTGACAGCGCCTGATGCGATATTTGAACTTAAAATTGGCGAATTTCATGCTGATTTTGATGTTTGGTTAAACCAAAAAAAGATTACTACTTGGGTGAAAATGACAGCGGCTAATCCATACTCTAGGGAGTTGTCTTTAGCAGAAAATGATGAACGCAACGATTTATTGCGCAACAATTTAATTGCTTGGGGTTATCATACACTCTATGGCTCTGAGGGCAAACCTCCTCATGGCGAATGGCAGCCCGAGCCTGGTTTTTTTGTACCCAATATTCAATTGAGCACCGCACTCATGCTTGCTCAAAAATATAATCAAAATGCTATTTTGTATGGCTATCGGCATGGTATTCCTCAATTGGTATGGGCTATTTAATCGCCTACACGCTGTGCAATGGTGTTTATTTTTTCTACCCAAATTCTATCTGTTGCTCGATTGCAGTTGACGCAAAGATTATTAATTGGATGTTCACTCCAAGTATAAATGATTTCTTCTGAACTGTAGCTATCGTATTCTAATTGTTTACTAAAAAAGTTGCTTTCTTTGTTTTTCTGCCAATAATGTACGCCATAATATTGCTCAAAAGCAATTGCTTGTTCTACTCGTCTTCCCTCATCAGGCAGTCGCTTCAAATAATGAGGACTATATACCGTGTGGATAAACATCCATATAGAAGACCTGAAATCAGGAAAAACGACAAAGGATGCAGGTTCTGGGTCGTTCTTGATAAAACCATCACAAAATCCAAAGACCTCACAAGCCCATTTTTTATTGGCGTGTCGAATACCAAAATAGTTAAGTGTTCTATTGCTAAGGTAAGATGCTCCCCAAAAAGATTCCCTTGCGGCTTTACTTGCCAGCACTCTCCAGTCCATTAAATACTTCCAACCAAAATATTTGCAATGCGCTTCAATATCCTGATAAAAAGCACCTTGAAGTTGCTGCACTAAATCTTCAGGTACAGATCGGTGCGGCAATGCTAAATAAAAGCGATTGGTTTCTTCGATAAAACCAACTGCTTTTGGATTTTTCTTTGCCAATTCTTCTAGTAATAGCTGTACTTTATCTTGCTGTCGGGCAGTAACAAGAAAGGCAGTACATAAAAAAAACAGAACAATTAAAATGGATTTCATTGAATAGTAGCTTGTATGCCTAATAAATCATTCTCCCCACCAAAAGTATAAATTTTTATTCCATGTACCTGCAATTCTTTTGCTGGTACAGGTAAGTGGGCGGGCGTACCCACTTGTAACCCACCTAAAGCATCTAATTCCTCAATGCTGGTGCGCTTTGCCCACCTTCTTCTATCCAACCAAAGGCTCATTGGGGCACTGCCGAGTAGCTCAATTGCACGCTCATATCGAATAGCTTCCGCTATTTTTTCTGGTATAATGCTGCGTTGTAAAGGGGGTAATTTTCCTCTTGTTGCTCTTGCGCTTTGGTTGAGTAGGCTCGTGGCTTCTGCTGTCCCACCAAGCTCTAGGGCCGCTTCCGCCTTCAATAGTAGCACATCGGTGGCTAAAAAAACAGGCATTACACCATTATTTTTTCCATTTCCTGAAAAAAGGGCATCCGTTATATTGCGATGATGCTGATAGTGAGAAAAATGCCAAAAGCCTAGTTCGGTTTTGAAGAAAATGCGTTCTTGAAAAATAAAATCGGACTGTAAACGAGCATCCATTGAATTTGCCCTTTTAGAAGGTAGCGCCGATTGGCTAGGATTTAAAGGTTCAGGATAGCTCACTGGCTGACTAGCATCCATAGCAGCTACCAAACGTTGATCTACTCTTGCCCAAAAGGGACCATTACCTGTTTCTGCAAAAGTGTATTGTTGGTAGCTTTGCCAAATTTTGCCATCAGTTTCAGGGGCAAAATCAAAATTTATGGCTCTATCGGCATGATAATAAACTGATTCCCAGCTAGTGGTCTTTTTTTCATCTACTGTTCTCTCCACTTGTGTTAGGAAGCGCGCAGCATAAGCATGTGCAAGAGCAATGAATTTGGGTTTATCTAATACGACACCATTAAAGTACGTATGTTGAAAGCCCGTGCTTTCCTCTGCTAGTCGAATTGCCTTTTCTAGCTCCTTAATTGCTTCATCTGTTACTTTTCGATAATCTACTAAAACTTGGTCTGTATCGGTTGAATTTTGTCTTTCTGAAAGAATAGCTTTGTCAAAAACCAATCCTAGATAACCCCAACTAATTCCCCTCAAGAAATGCGCACTTGCTAAATGCATCTGATTAACAAACGCTTTTTCTACGTTCATTATCACTTGATTGGCTTTACTAACAGCCTTTAAGTTGTTGAACCAATTCACTTCTGCTACGGCATTGCCAACTGTATTATCAAATGCTTTTCGAGGTTCAGCGCCCATTTCAAGTGTTCCAAAATTTCCTATGGAAAGTCCATAAGCATCGCCCGCTACAGAAAGTGCAAGCACTACTTCTGGGCTATGGTTCGCTGTCCACCAAAGTTCATAACCTTCTTGTAGCACATTTTCTACTGCTTTTCTGCTACTTAATTCATTGGTGTTGGGAGGGAAGGCTTCTATTTTCTCGCAACTTGTCCATAAAGATAAGGATAAAGTAAAATATAAACCAAATAAAATTTTGATTGTATAATAGTGTAATTTGCTCATAATCCAATAGTTGAAGGGTGGACTAAAAAATAAATTGTACATCCAAAGCAAAACTTCTTTGCATAGGAAGTGCTAATTGACGAATATCTTGTTGTATGCTGGTTTGTGGAAAAATGCTTCCATCATAAGTACTCCATACATTTCTACCTCGCAAGCCGAATTTAATTTGTTCACCTATTTTTGCTATTTGTTCATTCTTTAAAGTGAACATTAGGGCTACCTCTCGAAGCATGAAGTAGCTAGCATTTTGAATGAAGTGATTGTTAGGTAAATTTTGATAATATAGGGTATTAAAAAAGCCTGCTGCAATGGGTGCTTCAAAGTCAGCGTGCCTTTGTTTACCATAAAGTTGTTGTTGCGTATGATTATAAAAATTGCCTCCTTTCTGCCAGTCAAATAAGGTGTAAAGTTGTATGCCTTTGAAACCAATGGTATGCCCAAATGCCAAATTAAAATTGGGTGTAATATTACCTATTGTTTCTAACATTGGCTTTCCATTAGCGTTTATCAGTTGGTATGGTTTTTCTGTTATTTTCCCTAAATCATTTTTATTGACTAAGTAACCTAATTCATTGAGGACAAAATCGCTGATAGAAATATCGTTTTGATTACTGAGTTGCTCCATATTTCTAGCAAAGACCGCACCATAAAGATTGCCTAATTGCTCGCCTTCAGCAATATAAAATAAATTGTTTGCAATAAAACTGGGAATGCCCAATGCTGTAATTTGTTGTGTTGACTTAAAAAAAATTGCCTGCGTATTCCAAACTAAACCAGTAGCTTTTAGCTGCATCATTTTAGCAAAATCAATTCCAAGCATTGCTTCATAACCTCTTGATTCCACTGTTCCTGCATTTTGCCACTGCCCATCCGCAGAAAAGGTGGCGGAAACGGGTGCAAATAAAATTTGGTCTTTAGCTGTATTTTGAAAATAGCTAAACGAAATATCAAAAGCACGAAATACAGTTGCATCTATCCCCACTTCTGTTTCTTGAACCGTTGAAGGAAGTAAATTAGGGTTGGGTAATGCTCTTTGCAAAGGTGTTCCCGAAAATAGATCAATATTGCCATATCGTTGGATAAATGTTGGGCGAATACCTGCTGTACCTATTGCCGCCCTCAATTTGAGCAATTGTAAGTTCTTGATGTTTAAATCTTCACTCAAACGATAAGCTACACCATAGTTATAAAAAGGGATAAATTTTTCCAAATCTCCAAATAGGGAAGACTGCTCTACTCTATAACCACCGTTCAACGAAAATTTTTCTTTGTAGCTTAACCTAGCACTTGCTGCACCACTGTAAGTAGTTGCCTGTTCTTCTGCCGAAGCCAATAATAAGTTATTGTTTAGATTGTCCAGACGGCGATTGTTGGCTATAATTATATTTTCTCCTTGTATATTATTTGAGAAAGAGTGAGTATTTTCGTAATTCCAAATCAACCCACCATCAAGTTTAAATCTACCTAACTTGCGGTTTAACCACATACTCGTTTGCGCATACAACGACTGGTATTGTTGCGTTTGTTGTCTCATACCACCACCGTTGCTGTTGTTGATTCCTTCTGTCAGAAAATCAGAAAAATTACTAGGACGAATGGTGCTTAAAAAGCCTTTTTCCACAAAAAAGACTTGATCGTCTTGCCCCTTGTCAATAGTGCCTAAGTAACTGATTTTGATGGATTTATTAAGTTGGTAAGTCATAGCAATGCTCCCTAAAAGCCTACTGCTCTGTGCCTCATAGGCAATATTATTTTTGAGATAAAGGGGATTGACTAGATTGTTTCCTGTATTTTCGATATCCCAATCAAAAGGGCTGTCATCTTCTTCATTATTGACTGTTAAATCGAACATTGGAGGCATGAAAAGTGCTTGTGCAAAGTAGCCTTTATCTGTTCTATCGAGCAACGTGCTATTGGTGGAGCTATAAGCAGTGCTTGTTTGGAGCTTTAGTTTTTTGTTGAGTTGATGGTCTAGGTTCAGGCGAAGTGCTGTTCTTGTAGAGCCGTCTGAATGTTGATAAAT
>DAITMC010000222.1:0-5918 GCA_036835365.1 Saprospiraceae bacterium | reverse complement strand
CCTTATCCTAATCGGTTTCTTGCCAGTTTTTCTCCTTTTTTGCTGAAATATGCCAATTATGAATATGTTCATTGTTTAATTTTTTCAGAATTTCGGCACTTTTTTTTGAGAAAGGTATTAAATTATCCAAACGCATCAACGCACACAATTCACTTTACAGGGTCTATTGCTTTCTATTTCAAGGATAAATTACTTTCAGTGACTGAAGAACTAGGATTGCGGTTGGGTAGTATTGAAAAAGCACCTATGGATGGATTGATTCACTATCATTTGAGTAAATAAATACTGATTATGTTAAAACAGGAACGACATGCTTTAATATTACAAGAAATCAATAGGCACAATAAAGTCCTTTCTTCTGATTTGAGCGTAAAATTGAGCGTTTCTGAGGATACAGTGCGAAGAGATTTACATGAATTGGCAAAAAACAGCAAAATATTGAAAGTACATGGTGGCGCTGTTTCCAAATCATTTCACGATTTATCTTACAATCAAACTGAAGTGTATGCGATTGAACAAAAGCAACTTATTGCCCAAAAAGCAGTAACGCTGCTCAAAGAAGGGATGTTTATATTAATTAGTGGAGGTACAACCTGTCGAGAATTTGCAAGGTTTATTCCCAAAGACATGAGTTTAACCATTTTTACTCCAAGTTTGACCACAGCTATTCAACTTATGGATAACGATGCGGCAGAAGTGATTTTACTAGGGGGTAAACTTTCTAAAAATGCAAGAATGGCAGTGGTTGGTGAAGTATTTCAGCAGCTTGATCAAGTGAAGATGGATTATTTTTTCACAGGCTTGAATGGTTTTGACCCTAAAGAAGGGATGACTGACAATGACTGGGAAGTCGTACAACTTTCCAAAGCTATGATAAAGGCGGCTCAGCAGGTAGTTGCATTAAGTATTGCCGAGAAATTATTCACCGTTCAACCCATAAAAGTTGCTGACGCTTCAAAGGTGAATTTATTGATTACGGAATTAAGCGCTGCTGATGAACGATTTATTTCTTTTGTTAAAGAGGGAATCACAATTTTGTAAACATAAACATTCAATTCTATGATCTCTGCAACAGTTAAAAATGCTACTATTGTGGGGGATAACATTCCCTACAACCCATTTACTACACTTGAAAAGATTCCTACGAAGATCTTCGAAAAGTCTTTTACCGCTTCTAGCGCCGTAGCAGAAGAGATTGCGGCGCTTATTCGAGATAAGGCAAGCCGAAATGAACCCTGTGTGCTAGGTTTAGCAACAGGTTCTACACCAAAAACGCTTTATGCGGAGTTGGTTCGGCTGCATAAAGAAGAAGGCTTGAGTTTTAAGAATGTAGTTACTTTTAATTTGGATGAATACTATCCAATGAGTCCGAATGCGCTACAAAGTTATGTTCGCTACATGAACGAGTACCTTTTTGACCATATTGACATTCCCAAAACAAATATTAACATTCCAGACGGCACGCTACAAAAATCAGATGTGTTGGATTATTGCCGAGCTTACGAGCAAAAAATTCAAGCATATGGTGGTTTAGATTTGCAGGTGCTAGGTATTGGACGCACAGGACACATCGGTTTTAATGAGCCAGGTTCTGGTCAAGAATCTAGAACCCGCTTGGTTACGCTCGACCACTTAACCATCCAAGATGCTGCCGATGATTTTTTTGGTGAATCCTTTGTACCAAGAAAAGCGATTACTATGGGAGTCGGCTCTATCATGTCTGCTCGACGATTGATTTTGATGGCTTGGGGGGAGAAAAAAGCATCTATCATACAACGCACTGTAGAAGGTGAAGTAAGTGATTCTGTGCCTGCGACTTATTTACAGTTGCATGAAAATGCAATTATCGTTCTTGACGAGGGGGCTGGTGCGCAACTTACCCGTGTAAAAACGCCTTGGATACTTGGTGATATAGAGTGGAGCAACTACATGGTAAAAAAAGCAGTCATTTGGTTGAGTTTGAAATTGCAACGTCCAATTTTAAAATTGACAAACAGAGATTATATGGATAATGGCATGAGCGACATCATCACAGAGTATGATTCCGCTTATAATGTTAATATCAAAGTATTCAATCAGTTGCAACATACCATTACAGGATGGCCAGGTGGAAAACCTAATGCCGATGATACGAATCGTCCAGAAAGAGCCTTTCCTCCAAAGAAAAGAGTAGTTATTTTCAGTCCACACCCCGACGATGATGTAATTTCTATGGGAGGCACGTTTATTCGTCTTGCCGACCAAGGGCATGAAGTACATGTGGCTTATCAGACATCAGGAAATATTGCGGTACATGATGAGGATGTCATTCGATTTGCTGATTTTGTAAATGAGTACCACGAAGCGTTTGGTTTAAAGCAAGATGTTACCCAAATTATGTTTAATGCTATTAAGCAGAGATTAGAAAGTAAAAAACCTTGGGAAGGAGACTCCACCGAAGCATTACGTATAAAAGGCTTGATTCGTAGAGGTGAAGCCAAGGCTGGTTGTCGTTCGGTAGGTATTCCAGATGAAAATGCTCATTTCTTAGATTTACCTTTTTACCAAACAGGTACAGTAAAGAAAAAGCCATTGTCTTCTCAAGATATTGAAATTACAATAGATTTGTTACAAAAAATAAAGCCTCATCAAATATATGCTGCTGGGGACTTAGCAGATCCACACGGCACGCATCGTATCTGCTTAGAAGCTGTTTTTCAAGCACTTGAAGAATTGAAACGCAAGGCAGTAGAAGGAGATGAAGCATCGCAATGGGTAAAAGATTGCTGGCTTTGGTTATACAGAGGAGCATGGCAGGAGTGGGATATTGAGGACATTGATATGGCAGTGCCGATAAGCCCTGGCGAGTTGATGCGCAAGCGGCGAGCTATCTTCAAGCATCAATCCCAAAAAGATGGTGTAATGTTCCCTGGCGATGACGACCGCGAGTTTTGGCAAAGGGCAGAAGTACGGAACAGAGCAACCGCCGTAGCTTATGATGCACTAGGCTTAGCCAATTATGAAGCCATGGAAGCCTTTAAGCGTTGGCATTATTAGTTTCTGTAACTGGTGTCAGGTATTAGGTACTCGGTATCATATGCCTGATACCGAGTACCTAATACTGAAACTTAATCCATCCACAATCCATGAAACCCGAGTGGGATATTATGAGGCAATTTTAGCTCGGCAAGTGGCGTTAAATCAGAACCATCCATAATGACTAAGGTCGTTTGAAGTTGTTCAGGGTTGAATTTTAGTATAAGTATCCAGCCTTCATCTTCTTTTGTAGCGTTAGGATGAGGCACAAAAACAGGCTCACTGGGTAAACAAGGATAAATGCTTCGGTAGGTCGTCGTCTTCTCTTGAACCGCCACTTTTTGTATGCCTGTCAACAATTCTGTTTTCTCATTGGGTGCGCCAGCCATTGACCAAAAATAGTCATAGAACTGCCCTGTTTTTTCTGGATGGATTTCCCCTAGTTCACAATAATGGTCGCTTAAAATCTCTTTTTCCACCTTGCCTGTGTCCATGTGAATGCGATGACGTGTCAATATACCTTTAGGAACACCTACTTCTTTTCCTTTCAAAAAGGATTTCATCTCTTTTGCTGTTGGGAAATCGGGCAGCACAGGAGCATCTATAACGAGGGTGTTCTCGTCTTCTTCATAGCCTCCGGCGTAATGAAAAATGAAGCCAAAATCTGTCTCTATTCGCTTAAGTTTTTGGTTATCAACGATTAAAATAGTTGTTTTCTTTTTTTTGTTGACACGAATAGACCCCACTGGCGTATCTAATCCAACAAAGGTTCTAACAATATTAAATTCAACAGGAGGTAGGAAAAATATTTTTTTATGTTGTTGAGTCAGTATAAAATCGTGCGCAAAAGTCATGCCTGGCATAGTAATTACCTGTTCGATGGCAGCTTTACCATTTGGTTCTATCTTGTATAAAACTAAGCGATGCTTCAACCCAGGAACAGTGCCAAAGTTATACAATACGCCAGTTTCAGGATGTATTTTAGGATGTGCAGAAAAAGAGAGTTCTGGAAAAATTACTTTATCTAGTGCAGAAAAGGAATTTTGTAGCAAACCATTATAATCGTATCTCGAAAGCGTAGCTAAAGTTTCGGGGTCAATTTCATGGGGTAATCCACCTTCCCAAAGGGCTAATAATTTGCCTGCATGATAAACTAAGCTAGTATTTGCCGCATTTTTAAAGCGCATGCGCAGTAAATTTTTACTAAAACCGCCCGGAAGGTTGGTACCAAAACTGCGATATAGCATTTTTCCTCTTTGCTCCTCTGCTTCAAATTCTTTTGTCCTGACGTAGCGGTTACTATAAGTTACCTTTCCATTTTTGAAGCGAAAAGCAGCAATCATACCATCTCCATCAAAAAGGTGGTCATACTTTACGCCTTGATGTTCAAAGCGTCCATTGCCATTTCTGAAGAGTGTTCCCTGTAATGCGTTAGGAATATTACCTGAAACAAGCGATAGCTCAATGTTGGCGTATTCTTGCGTTACAGATTTTGTTGCTTCCAAATAAGTTTGAAGAATGCCCATATTTATTTGTTTATTTATGCTACAACGGCTTGTTGTCTTTCTACAATTTGATTGATAATGATTTCGCCATGATCTCTTGTATTCTCTATGAATAGTTTACTCGTTTCCATACCTGCACAAACCACACCAGCTAAATAGATATTAGGCAAATTTGTTTCTAAAGTAGCTTCATTAAACATTGGAAGTTGCGACTGGTCTTCGGAAATTTCAATGCCTATTTTTCTTAAAAACGCATAATTGGGACGATAGCCAGTCATAGCTAGTACAAAATCGTTAGCAAGGGTTACGCTACCTTGTGGTGTACTTAAAGTAACTTTTTTTGGAAAAATTTCTTCAATACTGCTATTGAAATAGGCTATAATACTTCCTTCTTTAATTCTATTTTCCAAATTAGGCTTTATCCAGTATTTAACTTTATTACTAATTTCGCTGCCACGTACCAACATCGTTACTTTTGCCCCTTTTTGCCATAATTCTAAAGCCACTTGCGCGGCTGAATTTCTTGCACCAACGACGAGCACTTTCTGCCCAATGTAAGGATGAACATTATCGTAATAATGCTTTACTTTAGGCAAATCTTCACCTGGTACGTTCAGTAAATTTGGGGTATCGTAATATCCTGTGGCCAACACAATTGCTTTGGTTTGATATGTATCTTTGTCAGTAATAACAGAGTACCCTTTTTCTATCTGATTCACCTGCTCAACGGGTTCGTAGAATTTTATATTTAAGTTGTAGCCTTGCATCAACCGGCGATAATATTCCAATGCTTCCTCTCGCGTTGGTTTTTCATAATGTGAAATAAATGGCGTATTTCCTATTTCCAGTAGCTTTGAGGTCGAAAAAAAAGTCATATTTGTTGGAAAATGATAAAGCGAATTAACCAATACTCCTTTTTCAAGGATTAAATAATTCAATTTGGCTTTACTCGCCGCTATGCCGATGTTGATGCCTGTTGGGCCTGCACCAATGATAATTAAGTCGTAGTATTTCATATTATCAGGTATTATTGTCATGTTTTGATATACCTATTAACAACGCTTCTTCCTCTAAAATAGCTGATTCAAAGACCTTTTTTGACAATCTTTTCAATAAGCACTTCACTTTATAAAAAATTACTATATATTTGCAAACGCATTATTTTTTTTATTAATGCGATGCTTTCTTTAATGCCGATTCAAATAAACATATTCTTTCTCAACAATCCTTAATGTTCTATCAGAGGTACAGCCTGATAGGCTGATTTCAGTAACAATGCACTGAAAGAAGTGAGACCATATTTGAGGTGCGAAAACCGATACAGAAGAAAAAAAAACCTTCGAGAGAAGCATGACGCTTGGTGTTACCTATTTTTAAAGCGTATTTACAGCACAACTT
>DAITMC010000221.1:0-6052 GCA_036835365.1 Saprospiraceae bacterium | reverse complement strand
TTTGGTAAATTCAAAGACCCACGTATTGTTTCTTCAATGGGTTGGATGCTTCGCGGAGTAGTACCAATTGATTTTGGATTAGGGTTCACTTTTGTGGTAGGGGCGGAAGTAAATGTGAATAAGTTACTACTCGTCAAGAATGTAAGTCCCTCTTTTTCAAGTTATTATTTTGCTGGTTTTAGAACTAGCTTATCCTTTGGTAAATAAAAAAATTAATATTAATTTCATCAACCATTCATTATAAATCAGTATTTAGTAACGTAGATAATTTTAAAGGAATAGTATGTCAGGATTGAAGTATTTAGGTTTATATTTGAGTTTAATCTTATTGGGTTGTTCTGAGCCACCGCCGCTTGCATTGCGCTATTCGGATAGGGAATTGGTAGATTCACTGTATAATTTAGAATATGAAAAAATCATTGACTCCCTAAATACCAAATGCGAAATCTTAACCAATAATAAAATGAATACCACTATTGATTCTATCTTGCGGGTAAGATTGATAGAAGTAGCTAAGCAAAAAAATCGGTATAAACGATGAGACTTCTTTTAATGAGTATAATTGGCGTGTTTTTAATAGGTTGTCAGTTGCAGGCAGATGAATCTGGACGAGCAGTATTAATTGAGGAAGAAGTACAAAAAAGAGTGCTATCTTTAGTGGACACTAGGCATAAACGGTGTCTGAACGAACTTTATGAAAAGGCAAACGCTGTGGTAGATTCTATTTTGATTGAAATGGCAAAAGCAGAAAAAAATGACATCGTCAAGCCACCAAAGCCTTCAAAACCCATTGCCCCAGAGCTGGTGCCACTGAAAGATACCATTCCTGTGAGTCCATTTTTGCCTAAGTCGCTCAATCGCTAATTAAAGTGAATTTAAAGAACACTTAATTATTACAATCCATTTCCTATGAATCACAAATTATTCTTTCTACTATTTTTTACGTTATGTGTAGTGAGCAGTTGTCTTGATGACACAGAAGAAGTTGTAGATGAAACGCCAAAAAAAGAAGACACAAATACTATCTTTATTAACAATGCCCTTAAAGAGGTAAACATGATTCGTGCTAGTGGAGCTACTTGTGGAACAACGCTGCACAACCCAGTAGCTACCTTAACATGGAACGAGCAACTTGCTGCTGCTGCTTTAAGCCATGCGAAGGACATGCACGCCAATAATTTTTTCCATCATAAAAGTTCCGATGGCTCGCAGGTGGACAAGCGCGTTACGGATGCTGGCTACAACTGGGCGACTGTTGGGGAAAATATTGCCAAAGGCTACAATTCTTTATCCGCCGTAATGGTAGGTTGGAAGGGCAGTGCTACGCATTGCAAGAATTTGATGAGCGCAGACTACACCGAAGTCGGTATCGCTAATGTTGGGGATATTTGGGTACAAGTGCTGGCTAAAAAACGTTAAGTTGCAGTATTTTAAAAAAATAAAGAACGATGAATCTAAAACATACTATATTCTCGTTGATTAGAGATAAAAATGGAATTGCTGTCAGTAGATGGAATCAACGTCTTGATTTCTTCATCGTGGGTTTGATTATTTTGAGTGTAGTCGCCATTATTTTAGAATCTTTTGAAGAAATAAGACTCGCTTACGGTGTTTGGTTGAATTGGTTCGAAGCCCTTAGTGTGGGTATTTTTAGCATAGAATATTTACTCCGTTTGTGGACAGCGGATTTGAAATACCCGCAACTCTCTAAAGTTGGTGCGCGTCTAAAGTTTATGTACTCGCCAATGGGAATAATTGATTTATTAGCTATTCTACCATTTTATTTGCCAATCTTCTTCAAATTTGACTTGCGCTTTTTCAGAATATTGAGGGTCTTTCGCTTGTTGCGTATTTTTAAATTGCGGCGTTATTCCAATTCTCTGGATACAATGATTAAAGTTCTTGCTGAAAAACGATTTGAACTTGTACTTTCTGTGCTCTTTGTTTCTGTGTTGCTCATTTTTTCTGCTTCTCTTATGTATAGCGTTGAACATGAGATACAACCAGAGCGCTTCCCCGACATTGTTTCTACGCTTTGGTGGTCAATAGCTACACTGACAACCGTGGGATATGGCGATGTTTATCCTATCACAGGGCTAGGTAAACTGTTTGGAGGATTTACAGCACTACTGGGTATTGGAATGCTGGCATTACCTACGGCTATTATTAGTGCTGCTTTTGTAGAAGCTATGGAAATCCAAAAAGAGCAAAAGCAACAATCTCAGAAAGATTATCCTTATCGTTTCTGTCCACATTGTGGTAAGTCGTTGAAAGAACACGACTAATTTTTATGGGCAAATAAGAAAAGGAATACCCATCCTATTATGAATGAAAGTCCTCCAAATGGAGTAATAGCGCCTATCCATGTCCAGCTACTAATGCCTAACAAGTCCCGACAGGCAAGCACATAGATAGACCCAGAAAATAAAAAAATGCCAATCAAAAATGCCCAACCTGCCCAACGCAGTTGAGTATTGAAATTTAGCTGAAGTAAAATGCCGATAATGAGCATGCCGAAGCCATGATAAAAATGATAGCGAATACCAGTGTTAAAAGTCGCCAACTGATCTTCAGAAAGTATGCTTGCAAGACCATGCGCACCGAAAGCCCCAAGTGCGACCCCAAGTGCTAATACAACAGCACCGCTTTTTAAAAGGAACTTGTTCACAAATGCTAATGTTTTAGTAAAATAATTCACCCATTAAAGACGAGAATAAAATCAAGTTTATCGCTTTATTTCCATTCAACTACTCATTGAGTGCATGAATAATATCAAACTTAGTAAAAAACTTCAAAATTGGCTTTTGGGTCGCTTTTTCTGCTTGAAAATAGCACTATTTATAACCGTTATAATTGGGATACGTTATACTTTTTTTGGCAATAGTCAAAAATGTTCTATCTGGAGTGCTATCCCGGAAGGTACTGCAATATTTTTTGCTTTTCAGAGCAATGAGCTTGAAGTGCTTGATTCGCTGCCTAACATTTATTTGCTTCAACAATTCAAAAAAGAACTTACGCCACTTTTGACGCTGATGAATGAACCTGCCAAAGTCCTAGGCATCATCAATAGTAATACACCAGAAATGTTGAATTGGTTGTTCATCACAGAATATCACCAAAACCTACAAAGTAACTATCCGCTACTTTTCCAAGAAGCGTACACAACGGTAGTCTTTCGAGGCGTTCAACTTTACGAATCGAAACATCACACCATAGCGCAATACAAACATTTGCTATTGGTGGGGGCAAATCGCTTTCAGGTAGAAGCAAGCATCCAAAAATTAAAAAACACTTACCAGCCGATTTTGCCATTATCAGAACAAGATGATCCGCGAAAAAAATATGATTTTCAATGCTTTATAGGGTTACATCATCTTGATATTTTACTCAGCCCTTTTCTTTCTGATAATGCAACAGAAGCTATACCCAACTTAAAAGAACAAGAGATTTGGCTGACTGCTAACTTTTGGCTTGAAAATAATCTTTGGCATATGGATGGAGTTTGGCAGGAAAAGTACAACGCTATTTTAAAGCAATATTTTAGCCGTCAGCAGAAAGACAAGATTGACAATATTTTTCCCGAACAGATAGCTTGCTTTTATGTCGGTGAGCAACTAAGCGATGCTATCAGAATGCCTATTCCTTCATCCTATTTGAGCCGACCCGTAGCTCTGGGCTGGCTCAATTTGTATGATGAGTCTATTGAAAATTATCAATTCGTAGTTCAGAAAACCCAAGGCGATCCACTAGTCGCTATTCGTAGTCAACTTGAAAAGGGCATAATTACGGCTACGCCTTACCAAATGTTTGAAATCTATGGCACATCAGACGGCAACTACTTTACTTTGATAGAAGATTATATAGTACAATGCCGCAATTTATCTTCTATGGAAAATTGGATAGACCAGTTTATTGCTAACAAAACACTGAATAGTACGGTATTGAATTGGAATACTTCTGCTTCTGGTCATTTTTACTGGAATAGTGCTTATGCTATACCTTTCTCAAAATGGGGTTTGAAAGAGAAATATCAGCCAATGGCTCTAGCAACTTTTGAAAAGTTGGGGACTTTTATGGGGTATGCCAACCTGCAAAACGAACAAATAAAAGGCTATTGGAAATCGTCGCAAACAACAAGTCAACCATCGCAGTTACTTTGGAAGTATGTCTTATCCAATCATGCTACCATTCCACCATCGGTGATTACACTTGAAAATGGGAAGCGACTAATTTTTACGCAAGATGAGGACAAACGCCTTTATTGTATCAACGAAACAGGCGAATTACAATGGAGGGTAGAGTTGGAAGCCAAGTTGCTATCACCTGTATTTTACCTCAATCAGCAACTACTTTTCAATACCGCCTACCGCGTTCATTTGACCAACCTACAAGGGCAAGCCATTCTGTCTTATCCTTTTGAACTGCAATCATTAGCTACCGAAAGTCTAACGCCCATTGATTTTAACCAAACAGGCGAATATTACTATTTAATTCCTTGCGAAAATGGAAATATTTACGGCTATCAACTTAGTGGTTATCCTATGGAGGGGTGGAATCCGATGCAAAATCTAGGGCTTGTTCGGCAGCCTATTCGACATTTTCAGCACAAAAATCAGGATTTTATTCTGGTATTAGCGGATAGTAGCCTATCTGTTTTCGGCAGATATGGCGACCTAAAATTTCCTCCCTATCAACATCCCGACCTCTTAGGCGGTACACTAGACTATCAAGTTAGCCCTACATCAGAACGAATTGTTATTGCTGATAGTAAAGGTTATGCCCATATTATCAATTTAAAAGGCAATCATTTTCGCTTACTGATGGAGCGCAACGCAAGCGGTTCAACTAAATTTGCTTTCGCCAATGTATGCAATGACGAGCGAAATGATTACATTCTTCTGAATGGCAACAAGTTGTCTATCTTTGCTTATGATAGTGAAAATAAATTCAAGAAAATGAGCGAGCATTCTTTTGCTCATGTGCAAGATACCGTTTTTAGCGTTCCTCCTTACATCGGAACTGTTTGCAAAAAAACAGGACAAATCAATATGATAAGCAAGGATACACCATTACCAGGTTTTCCAGTGGCGGGGAACCAACCCTTCGTCATCCTTCCAATTCAAGAGAGTAAACAACTACTGCTTGTTTCCAATGATGACTTTTTATATGCCTACCAAATCAGCTTATCCGCCAATCAATAGGAGGAATATGGTGCTGTTGCAAATATTCATTGGCTTGCGAAAAGTGCTTTGAGCCGAAAAAAGCACCACCTGCCAGGGGCGAAGGATGCGCTGCTTCGAGTACGAGATGCTTTTGCGAATCTATCAATTCTTTCTTTTTTCTTGCAAAACCACCCCAAAGCATGAACACTAGATGCGCACACTCTTTCGATAGCACTTGGATAACGGCATCCGTAAAATGCTGCCAACCTAATTTTTGATGACTGCCTGCTTTGTTTTTTTCTACAGTCAGGATGGCATTGAGCAAGAAAACACCTTCTTCTGCCCACTTGGTTAAATCGCCATGATTGGGCATCGGCAACAGAAGGTCTTGATATAGCTCTTTGTAGATATTTTGTAAAGAAGGCGGAATCCTTACCCCCTTTGGAACAGAAAATGAAAGCCCCATTGCTTCCCCTGGATTATGATAAGGGTCTTGCCCCAAAATAACAACCTTCACCTTATGAAAAGGTGTTTTTTCAAAGGCATTAAAAATCAATGAACCTGGCGGATAAACAACGTCCCCTGCTCTTTTTGCATTTTTTAGGGCTTCGACTAGCTCATAAAAATAAGGCTTACCAAATTCATTGTCTAAGGCTGCTTTCCAACTGGCTTCTAACTTGACCTCCACAGGAGGCGTAGGCTCCTCAAAAAGATTTGACTTCATGTCCATACTAATTATTCAAACAATAATAAAAAGAATACACAGAAAAGTAAAATGAAAAGAAGATGTTCATTGCAAAATTGAAAAAGTTAATTATATTTGCACTCTAATTTGAAAAATGGTTTCGTAGCTCAGCTGGATAGAGCAACTGACTTCTAATCAGTAGGTC
>DAITMC010000220.1:0-6081 GCA_036835365.1 Saprospiraceae bacterium | reverse complement strand
CATGACACAGTTAAACCAGCTAGCGGCTACACCAAAAATCCATTTGAACCCACTGAGGAAGAAGGAAAATTGTATGGATTAGGCAGTAATGATGCAGGTGGCGCATTAGTGGCTCTCATAGCTACTTTTTTACATTTCTACGCTCGTAAAGACTTAGGGTTTAATCTTATTTTAGCGGCTAGTGCCGAAGAAGAAATTTCTGGTAAGCATGGTATTGCCTATCTGTTATCTGAACTAGGAAAAATTGATGTAGGTATTGTAGGAGAACCGACACAGATGAAAATGGCAATTGCTGAAAAAGGGTTAATGGTAATAGATGGTGTAGCGTCTGGGAAGTCTGGGCATGCCGCAAGAAACGAGGGAGAGAATGCGATTTACAAAGCCATTCAGGATATTCAGTACTTAAAGGACTACCAATTTGAGCAAGTTTCGCCCTTATTAGGGGCTGTAAAAGTGAGTGTTACACAAATTGAAGCAGGAACACAACATAATGTAGTACCCGATGAATGCCGCTTCGTTATTGATGTTCGCACCAATGAATGCTACACAAATGAAGCAATTTTTTCTATTTTGCAACAACAATGTCATGCTGCATTAAAAGCACGTTCTTTTCGGCTAAATTCTTCCAGCATTTCGCTCAAGCATCCACTGGTTGTAAGAGGGCAGGCTTTAGGTTGGTCCTATTTTGGCTCTCCAACCTTGTCCGATCAAGCGTTAATGAATTTTCCTACTTTAAAAATAGGTCCTGGCGATTCTGCTCGTTCTCACACCGCGGATGAATTTATTTATTTGGAAGAAATAAAGTTGGGTATTAAAGGGTACATTCAATTACTTGATGGGCTAATGCTTTAATCATTATAGCATTAGCCGCTGCTTTTAACAAAAGCCCAAATCATTATCTTCTTCCTGCTCTATGTTTAAATAGCTGAAAGGAGAAATCGGATTACCCATTTGCTTTGCACAGTTTAAACTATTTTGATGATGTGCCTGCTTTACTTTCTTCGTGTAAACTATGAGCGTTAAACCTGCTGCTGCTAATGAAGACAACGTGGAAACGATTACTTTGCGCTTTACTTCTTTTTTCATGGCATTAATTTTGAATTTTTTTTGTGTCAATAATTTATTTTGTGATAATGTATGAAGCAAAATTCTATTTATTGCTGTGTTTTTGTACTGTTTTTGTTTATCACAAAGCTGTTGGTTTTACGATGATGAAAATCACTAATTCCGATTTATGCTTATCTTTATGTTTTTAACCTTTATTCAAGGCAATGAGCTTTCCGCTTGAGTATATTGAAATAAACGTTCCAGAGCCTTTTTTGATACAGGCAGAGGACTTAATTGAGCAAAAGGACATTTCTGCACCACAGGAGGTAGAAAAGAACCTTTGGACGGCTTCTACTATTAATGGCTATGAGGTAGAAGTACAAGTGAATGGCGCTAAAGTAATCGCCTATTCCTGTGAATGCGCTACCTTTTTGAGGGATGGGCTATGTGAGCATATAGTAGCCGCTTTGATTTTGGTGCGTAAGCAAATACAAATGCAAAAAGCATTAAAACAAGCGCAAAAAAAAATAGAGCCATCAGATAAGAAACTGACAATTAAGCAATTACTTGACCAAGTAGATGCACAAGCACTTAAACAGTTTATTCAAAACTATGCTGCTAAGGATAGAAATTTCAGTATTGCACTAAAAGTAAGGTTTGCTGGAAACATAGAATTTTTAGACGACAAGAAAAAATACCTTCAATTGTTGGATGATGCCATTCGTGCTTCTCGAAAAAAAGATCAGCAACTCAGTTATAGAGGTACACAGAAACTATTAAAAGTAGCCAATGAGTTGCTTCATCAATTGGAAACTGCCTTTCTGCAGCAGTATTATATCACCGCTATTTTTATTGCACAAAGCTTAATAGAAAAGTTCACTCCTATATTGCGTAAAACGAATCAGCATAATGAATTGCTTCTAGTCATTGAAGCAGCATTCACCCATTTGAGCAATCTTGCAGATGCTGCTATTGCTCCGGCACTAACAAAAGATTTATGGGACTACGCATTACTAGAATCCTCAAAAATCACCTATCGCATCAATGAGGTAGTGCCTTATTTCTATAAGTTACTTACCTTATTAGCAGAAAAGCTAGGTCAAGAGGAGGAATTACTCTCTTTTTTTAATGACTTTTCCGTACAATCTGCTTACAGTGAAAAAAATTACACTCGTTTGCTGATTGCCAAAATGACTTTACTAGAAAAAATGAATCTTACGGCACAGGCACAAGCCATAGTGAAGCAAAATATAAATAACCCAGAATTACTGCTTCACGCTTTACAACAAGCTAAACAAAAAGGAGATATGAAACAAGTGAAATACCTTGCCGATTTAGGCTTAGAAGCTAATTTCCTTTCCTTTATTCATCAACACTTTGTGGCAATACGACTAGATATTGCTCAACAGGAAAATGATTTAATGCTCGCTGCCTCATTAGCTCGGAACTTACTCATTCAAACATTTGACTTAGCTCATTTTCAGATATTTAAGTCCATTACTATCCAGTATAATACCCCATCAACAGCGCATTGGAAAAATACTTTTCAGCAATTATTAAAAGACTTAGAAACTACCCCTTTTTCTATCGCTAAGCGCGATTTTATCGCTAAACTGTATGCAGCAGAAGAAAACTGGGAAGATTTATTTGTTTACATAAGAAAATTAAAATCATTGGATATACTCGAACAATTTGATCAATATTTAGTAAAAATATTCAAAAATGAAGTCTTTGAGCTTTATCAGGATTTATTAGAAGACTACATCAAACATCATGTGGGGCGTGTTCCTTCTAAGAAAGTAAGACAAAAAATAGAACATCTATTTGACATTGGGGCAAAGCAAACAGCCATACTATTGATTAAAAAATTTCGTTGCGAATATGCTGATAGACAGTCTTTAATGAAAGAGCTAGAAAATTTTGTTGTTTAATAATTACTAAAACAAATAAAAAAAACTAAATTATTACCTGTTTTATGACAGGTAATAATTAAAATAGGTTTACTATTTTGTCCACCTATGTTAGTTGATAATAAACGCTAAAAATCTATTGATACGTTATTAATAAAATAACATACTTTATTTGACTAATATTGGCGTCCGATTATAAAAATTAAAACAATACTTGCACAACTGACCTACTTATGAGAAAAACTAACGTACTAATTGTAGGAAATGGAATGGATTTTACAGAGCAGATAAGTAAAATCCTTGAAAAATTTGGCTGTCAATTCTTAAAAGTAAATTACGAAAAAATACTTTACTTTGAAAAAAACCCAGAAGAGTGGCAAAAAGTAAATTTTGACTTTGTTGTAATGCCAATAGAAGCCTCTGAAAATAATACCCTTGTGCATTTTTTTAAAAGTGAGCAACTACCCATCTTGTTCCTTTCTGATGTTAATGGCTCTAATGCTTTAACAGCAAAAGATAATAGCACTATTTTTGGATATGTATTAGAGCCTATTGTTGCTACCAATTTGGTAAACTCTTTAGAAAATGCGTTACAAAAATTAGAAGATAATAAAACTATGGAGCAAACAGAAGCGACCCTAATTGTAGGCAGTAATCTTTTTGTGAAGAAGAAAAACCTACTCTGCAAAATTCCTGTTAAAAGTATTATTTACATAGAGTCAGATAAAAATTACTGCACTGTTGTTACAAACAAGGAAAAGTATGTACTCAAAATATCCTTGTCTAAGTTTATTCAGCATTTTTCTAAGCAAGAATTTTTACAGATTCATAAAAGGTATGTGGTGCAAATAGATGAAATTGAAACTATTGACCTCACCAATTTAGCAATACAAATCCCAGGTCTTACCCTACCCATTGGTCGAGTTTATAAAAATCAGTTGATAGATGCTTTAAGAATCATTAGCTAATATTAACTACTTGATTTCCAAAGGTTGGAAATGAGTATAAAGTTTGTGTTCTACTATCACAAGCTACAAAAGAGGCTACTTTCCAATAGAAAAGTAGCCTCTTTCTTCTTTACAGCAAAGGACAATAAACTACATCATTGTTTTTTCTGCATTCAACATAATTCTTAATGTGATAGCATTACTGATGATGTTGTCTTTAGCTAAATCTGCTATACCTGCATTTTCAGCATTGTACATTACGTTCCAGTCGGTACGGTTAATTGTAAACTCAGAAGTTACACCTGTCAACTTGCCATCGGCAATGGCTACGTTTGCAGGGAAAGTGATCTCTTTTGTGTTGCCACGCATAGTCAAGTTACCAGTAATGTTATGCGTTGCATCAGGATTGCCCTCTAGTTTTTCTACATTAGTGATTTCAAATTTTGCTGTTGGGAAAGTTTCTACTGCAAAAAAATCGTCCGACTTCAAATGACCTACCAATTTAGCATTCATTTCCTCTTTCTTAAGATCCTCATCAATAATAGAGTTCATATCAATTTCGAACTCTCCGGCTACTAATTGACCATTTTCTAAAGCCAATTTACCATTAGCCACTTTAATAGTACCGTTGTGTTGACTTGGTGCGAAAGACTTTTTACCCACCCAGTTGATGACACTTGATGCCGTATTTACAGCATAAACCTCTGCTGCTGCTGTTGCTGTTGCTGCATCGCTAGTTGCTTCTCTTGCTTCTACTGCATCTTTTTTCTTGCAAGAAAAAAGTACAACGGATAACGCTAGGAATAATCCAAATTTCAAAATGTTGTTCATAATTACAAAGTGATTTTAATGACCTAATGTTGTATAAATGTTTGTACAAGAATTAAGTTCGTCGAAATGTTAAAAATTTTAAGACTTTTTTGACTTAGTCATTACAAAAGTCGTAGAATAGATATTTTTAGCTATCTAATTAAAAATAATTTTTTTCGGTATAACCTCCTTTTTTTTTACTTATTTATTTCTTTTCTCTACTGTTAAATTTCCAAAAGATACACTAACAGTAATTGTTGCCGAATATTCTTTGCTGGGTTTAAAAAATACTTTTTTCATCTCTGGTGTGTTTTCTGTAAATTGAAAGGGTAATCCATTTGGCAATTTCACGTTCCCATGATAAACCACCAATTGATGCTGATGCGTATCGGGGTTAATGTTCCATAATTTAACATCCGTTTTCATGCCCTCAATATTCAAGTCAATCAAGCCATCGCCAGCCATTAAATTAATTGCTCCATAATGGGCGAAAATATTGTAATTCCCTACAATCTGTTGAAGATCAATATTAGAACGATTGGCTTTGATATTGAAGTTCCCGTCAAGTGATTGACCAGAAATATCTCCAAAATGAGTACGCATTTCTACAAACCCTTTGATATTATCCAAATTGATAGGGCTGTAATTACTAAAAATACGGAGTTGATTAACCAAATCCTGTACGTTGGTACTACCAAAGTGATTTTTCAAATAAACGGGGCATTCCTTAGGAACATGAATGGTATATTTTGCTTTTAAAATTGCTTTTGTAGGCTTTCCCTCTTCGGTAGTAACGTAATTTCGCAAATAGATTTTCTTCTTTATGCGCTCTGTTAAATATTTAATTCGGTCTAAATCCTCTAAAGCAATAGCTTCGTTCGGGTGCTTAGCAATAAGTTCTATTTCTACATTTACACTGTTTTCTTGCCAAGTTTCAATGAAGATTTCCGCATTGTTTCCCTCTACATTTACTTCAAAACCTTCGGCGTAAGGAAATACTTTGCTAATGCGCTTTGTAATAACATGTATGACCTCTTTCTCTTGAGAGAAAAGAATACCGCTTAACATAAAAAATATAAAAAAGAAGCTTAAGACTCTCATATCCGTTACACATTAAATCATTGTTAGTAGAATCGCTTGTCTTTTTATGCTTACAGCATAGCCACCAACTGCTTTAAGGCAGTAGCTCGGCTTTGTTCTATTTTTTTCATTTGATGAATGAATACTGCTTGCTTCCCATACTGTGCCATTGCTTGTTCTATTTCTAGCTTTGCAGTGTTTAATTCTGCGATTTCTGTTTTTAGCATTTGTACGATTTCTTGCTCACAAAAAAATGGATACTGCTTGCATAAGTCCTCTACTAAGGC
>DAITMC010000219.1:0-6083 GCA_036835365.1 Saprospiraceae bacterium | reverse complement strand
AAACTATCCGACCAAATAACAAAAAGGCATGTATATGAAAAGCTAAATCTTAAAATTCTATTATCGGGAAATTTTTGAAAGAGAAGCAACGTAGCTGAACATTATATACTCTTTAAGGAGTAATCTCCTTGCTTAGCCTTCAAAAATTGCATTGCAAATATGTAACATTTTTTGATAAAAAACAAATAAGAGTTGAAAAAAATATTCTGTATTCAAAAAAAAATTAAAGTTTTAGATTTTCCAATGTTTACAAGCAACATTTCTTTAATTACTCTTAATGTCTATTTTCTTTAGCAAACGCTCTGTGTCTTCAACAAGTTTTCTAAGTTTTTCATTTAATTGCTTTTTTTTCTCCTGTTGAACTAATTGATCATCATTTTGATTGTCCGACTCAAAATTATTTATATTCTCTTCCAACAGTTTTTTCTGATTTTCTAACGATTCAAGTTCACGTAAACTGTTCGTATCAGTATCTTTTATTTCCGATTTAATGTTTTTGAATAAATTATCTACTTGTCGAGTCACATCTTCGTACTTGCCAGCATCAAATTTTTCTTTTTCGGCAATAAGTAATTCTTTAACTGCATTTCCAGCATTTTTGAATTGTTCGAATACTTTTTTTGCGCCTTCTTTTTCTGCTGGTGTCCCTAAGAAAAAGTTGTACACTAAAACAGCAACCACAATAAAAAGTAACAATCTAAAAAGTAATCTAATCATTTATTAGTATTTTTCAATTAAAACTTATTACAAAGTTAATTGAAATAACCGAATAAGTCAACACTATCTTTACAACAGAAGTTGTTTAAAAGCTAAAAGTTTGAAAGAGAGAACAAAGCGTTGTAAGAATTTAATTTTGGATTTTCGACGATTCAAGCATTAAAACAGTTGAAATATGATGATAAATTTAGACATTACTTTCAAAAACATTCACTTCTATCAATTGTTCTCTCCCAATGAGAACGCTTTTTTGGATTAATACACTAGATATTGTTGTATCACTTGGAATTGCACTCAGCCTTTTCCTAGCTACACTCATTATTAGTTCCAAATCCTTTAGAAGCGATATTCATCTGTATTTTGCGGCTACCATTATTGCGTTGAGCTGTATGCTTACCTATACTTGGTTTGAAACTTATGTTCCTTCCAATGGCGTTATGGAAATCATAAGTTGGGATTTTTTATTTCCTTTTGCTTTCCTGCTCTATGTTTTGAAAGCCATAAAACATCCTTTGAGCAGTAGCCGAAAAATTTTGTTATTGATTATTCCTTGTATTATACTGAGCTTACTCCAAGCGATTGTTTTTTTCTTTGATTTTGATCTATTTTATTGGTTATCAAATGGCGATGAGGAGAAGATGCTATGGCTTATCGAAATTAGGAGCTTTAGCTTTTTACCCTTCTCTATCGCATTGATAGGTTTTTCTTATCTAAAAATTAGAACAGCTACCACAATTTATCCTAAAGAAAAGAAGTGGCTGGTATTCAATAGTGTTGCTATGTTGGTGCTATTAGTGAGTTGGGTATTGGGCGACTCTATTCCAGTATTTTTTGATTTTCCTTTTTGGGAATATTCATTCGCTTGGCTAGGTATTTTTTTAGTTGCAATAACTTACATGGGGGTTCACCAACTTAATATTGCAGAACAACAGCGATATATAAAAGTACTGCGACAAGCTGATTCTTCAACGCTCGAACCCGATGCGGCCACTAAAAAGCAAGTACGAATAGAGCAGGAGCGTACAGATGTTTCTCAGAAAATAGAAGATAATATTCATCGGCTTCACGATTTAATGTTGCAACATCAATTATACAACGACCCTAATTTGACCAGAACCATTGTTGCCCAAAAATTACGAATAAGCGAGGGCTATTTGAGTGAATTGCTAAAAACCGTATTAAATACAAATTTCAATGATTACATCAATGAATTTCGTGTTCGGCAGGTAATTGAGCTATTCCACAACAAAGATTTTGATATATTTTCTATCGAAGCCATTGGTGTTGAGGCAGGTTTTAAATCAAAAAGTGTATTTTATGCTGCCTTTAAAAAAGTAACTAAAAAAACGCCCGGTGCTTACCGAAAGGCGTTGAATTTGTCCTAAAAAATCAAGATACTGACAATTCCATACTTCTACATCGTTCGATTATCCAATATTCTGAATAGCTTATAGTTTATTTGTTGGACTTTAAATTTTAATCATTCATTAACAAACTATTGCAAATGAGTAAATTATCATTTTTAAAAAAGGGATATCCTATATTAATTCAACTCTTATGGAGTATCGCTATCATTGTATTGACTGCTAGTAGTTGCGATGATGAAACCATTACGCCCAAGCCAAAAAGTACGTCTATTAACAAAATCATGCCATTGGGAGCATCCAGAGTGGAAGGCTTCCGACCCAATTTTGAGAGCTATCGATACGAACTTTGGAAATTATTAGTAGATGGAGGTTGGGATTTTGATTATATCGGTACTAGAACAGACGGAGCCTCGTATGAAGGCATACCCGATTTACCTTTTGATATAGATCACGAAGGTAGAGGTGGGTGGACTTCAGGCAAAATACTAGGAGGTATTAGCGCTTGGCTTGATGCGGTGGGTACGCCAGATATTGTACTGTTTAGCTCACCAGGCGGCAACGATATACTCAACGGATTAGCTTCCTACGACAAAACGGTTGCCAATATCAATGGCATTATAGATAAACTACAAACAGCGAATCCAAACGTAACCATTGTCATAGAGCAGTTAGCACCAGGAAAATCTAGTTTTATGACTCCTAAAACTAAAGCTGATTTCAATAAGATGCAACAAGAGGTACTCCGTATTGCAGCGCAACAAACAACGACTACCTCAAAGGTAATCACGGTTGATATGTTTACAGCGTTCAACGATAGTTACCTAGCAGACGATGTACATTACAATGAAGCAGGTGCAAAATTTGTGGCAGACCGCTACTACGCTGTTTTACAAGGTGTTATGAAACGATGAGTTGAAATTATATGGCTTTTGAATAAAAATCGAGACATCCATGCTGCACAAAAACAAACATCAACTAAAGTGGTGCAGCATGGAAATAACCAATAAAGCATAACGTTAAAGACAACTCATCGTCCCTTAATGGATTGGGACTTATGAGTATTTTTCCCTAATCCTATCAATGGTTACAAGTCTCCTAGTTTCCATTTAAACACTGAATCTTAAATACTGAATCTCCTTTTTCAGTACAGGGTCTCCATTTCGTCAAATATTCAATGATTTTTACCGCTCAAAAAAATAATTTTCTCCTAAAATTTGTTTTTCTTTGAACAAAGAATATCGAAATTTTATAACGGGAAACTTATATAAACTGGACTTTAAAAATGAATTACAACTATTTATGGCTTACCTTATCGTTGCTCTCTATGGCTAGATTATGTTATAGTCAAGAGGATTATTCAGAAGCCATTCCTGGCACAAATATCAACATTGATATGGTGTATGTGAAAGGAGGAACATTTCAAATGACTTCTGTTGACACCAGTAGTGCAGGTAGTAGCCAAGTAACCTTGCACGATTTTTGGATAGGCAAATATGAAATTACTTTCGAGCAATTCAGTATCTTTCAGAATCGTAGCAAGGATAACGAAACCAGTGTAAGTAAATTAACTAATTTTAAGGTGGATGCCGTTTCGCGCCCCACGCCACCTTACGAGGATATGTCCTTTGGCATGGGAACAACAGGTGGTTTTCCAGCAGTGAGTATGACACAACAAGCAGCACTGCGTTACTGCCAATGGCTTTATTTGAAAACAGGCAATTTTTATCGCTTACCTACCGAAGCGGAATGGGAATATGCTTGTAGCGAAGGAGGTAAAAGAGACAACTACGCTGACTTGGACGAAGTAGCTTGGTTCTATGACAATAGCTACGAAAAATTTCACAAAATAGGTCAAAAAATACCCAATGCTTGGAAGTTACATGATATGCTAGGCAATGTAGCAGAATGGACTTTGGATAGATTTGAGGTGAACTATTATGAACTAATTGGTGCTGAAGCGACCAATCCTTGGCTTCCGCCTACCGCTAAGTATGCACACACGGTGCGTGGCGGCTCTTATGAGGAAGCTGAACAAGATTGTTCCTGCGCTGTACGCATCAAATCAAGCCCACGATGGCAACGTCGCGACCCGCAAATCCCTAAAAGCATTTGGTGGAACACCGATGCCCCTTTTGTGGGCTTTCGTGTGGTAAGACCAACACAACAACCTAGCCATGAAGAAATTATGGCTTTTTTTCAACAAGCTACAAAGGATTAACACTTATTAATAATTTATCATAAACAATAAAATTCAATATCTATGCAGAACGAAAAAATGAAACGAAGAACTTTTGTCAAAACCTCTTCTCTAGCAGCAGGAGCAAGCCTTTTAATGCCTTCCATGCTGGCTGCCAAAGCACATATTGATGGAGATGATACTATAAAAATTGGATTAATTGGTTGTGGAGGTCGCGGCACAGGCGCAGTAGTGCAAGCCTTACAGTCAGGGCAGCGCGTCAAGTTGGTGGCTATGGCGGATGCTTTTCGCGACCGCTTGGATAGTTGCTACAAGCAAATTACAGATACGAAATTCACAGACTGGTCATCAGAAAATCCTGTTGATGTATCTAATATGATTGATGTACCCGAAGAACATAAGTTTGTCGGTTTTGATGCTTACGAAAAGGTGATTCCGCTAGTAGATGTCGTTCTTTTAGCGGCACCTCCTGGCTTCCGCCCACAACATTTTGAGGCAGCTATCAATGCCGATAAGCACGTATTTATGGAGAAGCCACTGGCAACCGATGCTATTGGTGTGCGCAAAGTGCTTGAGGTGGCGGAAAAAGCCAAACAGAAAAAACTAAACGTAGTGGTAGGTCTTCAACGCCACTATCAGAAGAAGTATCAAGTTTGGGTGGATATGCTTCAAAATGGTGTCATTGGAGATATTCTCTCTGCCCAGGTATATTGGAATAGCGGTGGTGTTTGGGTGCGCGAGCGCAAATCTGGTATGACAGAAATGGAATATCAAATGCGCAACTGGTACTATTTCAACTGGTTGTGTGGTGATCATATCACAGAGCAGCATATTCACAATATTGATGTTGCCAACTGGGTGAAGCAAGCTTATCCTGTGCGCGCACATGGTATGGGTGGGCGATTGGTACGCAATGGTAAAGAACATGGTGAAATCTTTGACCACCATACTGTGGAATTTGAATATGCGGATGGTAGCCGAATGTTTAGCCAATGCCGTCATATTGAAAATACAAATTATCGAGTTTCGGAAGCCTTTCAAGGCACAAACGGTAGTGCGCCAGAGCCAGGCGTGATATTGACCAAATCAGGGTATAACATGTTGAAATACAATGACCGAAAAGACCCTAATCCTTACCAAGTTGAGCATGATTTACTTTTTGAGGCGATAGCAAAGGGGGAATATAAATTTGAAGATGCTGAAAATGGCGCAAAAAGTACGCTAACTTCAATCATGGGTAGAATGGCAACTTATTCTGGGCAAATGATTGAATGGGAAACGGCTTTAAATTCTAAGGTCAACTTGATGCCAGAAAAATTAGATTGGAAAGCCATACCAAAAGTATTGCCTAATAAAGATGGCTTTTATCCAGTATCGGTACCAGGTATAACAAAAGTAATCTAAATGATTAGATGTCAATGGATTGCACTTGGGTTGCTCTATGCTTTTGCTAGTATAGGACAGCCCATGCAGCAATATGAATTTACGCAACAGCACATGGGAACGAGCTTTCGCTTAGTGTTTTATGCTAAAGATAGTACAATGGCTTATCATGCGGCAAATCAAGCATTTATGAGAATTGTACACTTGAATCAATTGCTGAGCGACTACTTAGCAGATAGTGAAATTAGTCGTCTTAGTGATATTGCTGGCAACGGCAGTGCCACAGCGATAAGCGATGAACTTTGGCAGGTACTGAATTTTGCGCAGTTAATAGCCAAGGCAAGTGGAGGTGCATTCGATGTCAGCATCGGCGCATTGACTAAACTCTGGCGCAAGGCTTTTCGGCAAGCTACTTTTCC
>DAITMC010000218.1:0-6096 GCA_036835365.1 Saprospiraceae bacterium | reverse complement strand
TACAGCTACCGGATTGATGAGGTGGGTAAGTCGCATGATTATAAACGCGCGAGCATGGCCGGGTGATAGTGCGCGGGCACTCCCGGGAGTAAGCGATGGACGTATCGGTCGTATTTTTTACGGCTTAAAATAGATAGAAATCCTGCTTGCTTACGCGCGCCTCTCAACCGATATATTTTTTCCTTATGTTGAATCAAGTTTCTGAAGCCTTCCTCATAAGGAGATCCCAAATACTTTCCGTAAATCTTGCCTATTTCCTCCAGACGCTTATTGCTGCCAGAGCCTGTCTTGTGTTGGCTATGAATGCGGTATATAGATAGGGGTTTGGAGGTGTGTTTGAACGGTACCAATTCGAATTTTGCTCGGTTGAACCATTCTAGGTCAAACGCATAAGTATAGTTTTCGTCGAGCACGCCCAGCTTTTTCCAGACCGCCGTTGTCCAGAATGTACTCGGCTGAACAATGCCTGTTACCTGCAATAAGTCTTTTGCGGCCTCTCGTCCCGACAAACGGCTTCCCCATGTACTGTGGGGCTTACCCTCGGTGATGTGAACGCACTCGCCGAAGAAGATGCCTTCCCAGTCCGCCATGGCTTCGGCCGCACGGAAAAGCGTGCCGGGTAGGTACATGTCGTCCGAATTGAGCCAGGCTAGTATGTGGCCACTGGCACGAGAGAAACCTTCGTTAATTGCGGCCGCTTGCCCGCCGTCGGGTCTGCTTACCCAATAGGCCAGACGGTCTTGGTACTTGTGAATAATCTCGACTGAGCCATCCTGACTACCGCCATCCATGATAATGTACTCCAGGTTAGGATAGCCCTGACCGAGTACAGACAAAATAGTGTCTTCCAGATAGGGAGCCTGGTTATAAGAAGGGGTTATAATGGAGATTTTGGGGTATTCACACATTAGAGAACTTCTTCTACAATTTCTGTAAACCGACGAGCAAACTGATACCGCTTTTGCTCATAATCAACCACAACGCATTTTGGGGGAAATTGCATCGCTTTGTTCATTAAGTGAGCTAACGCTATATGGTCTTTCCTAGGGAAAAACCAAGCGTTTTCTTGCAATTGATCTTTATGAACTTCTAAATCAGAAGCAATGACAAATTGACTCATTGCTTTGGCGTCTTCAATTACTGTACTCCAACCCTCAAACAGAGAAGGCTGCACTACGGCTCTAGCATCGAGCATAAGACGAAGTTGGTCTTCTCTTTTTAAAAATCCTAAAAAACGGGCATGTTGCTCTAAGCCACTTTCTTTTATAAATACTTTCAACTCTTCTATATGATAAGGATTTCGATGATCTTCTTCCTTACCGGAAAAAGCTACTAACACATTAATCCCTTTTTCTTTCAAATCAAGAATAGCTTTTAATACTGTTATATGATTTTTGTGAGCCCATAATTGATTCGGAGAAAAAAAATATATTTCAGGGAGATTAAATGATTTTCTCAGTTTTTCCCCCTCAACATGGGTGTAAGGTGGATGAGTAACCGCAAAATTCATAACATAGGCCTTTGCTGCTCCATTTGGATAAAACTCTGAAAATGCAGTTGCCGAATCCTGACTGCTGAATACTATAGAATTTCTCTCAGCAGCAATTTTGTTTTGAAATTCAATTCTTTTTTTTATGATCAATGCGTCAAAAAATTCAGGTAAGTATCGTTCTTGCAAGTCTGGAATCCAAAACAATTTATGAGGAATTCTTTCAAAAAAAAACGCTAGGTCTTCTTCAAGATTGTTAATAGGGAACAAAATTTCTACTTGCTTAGAAGTCGGCCTATTATCGAAGAAACTTATTTTTAAGTATTTTTTTATTATGTCATGAGCAAGCTTTTTATACTTAGAAAGCCTCGTGTTCTTTTTTTTTACTTTATAATAATGATATATCAAATACGGGTATCCTGTCTTATTAATTTCTTCGGCATCTTTTTGTCCTCCGACAAAAACGACTAACTCAGGCTTTAAGCCATCAGGCAATAGACCAAGTGCTTGAATCAAATTTATAACATAATAACTTCCTCCAGTCCAACCAAGGCCATTTATAAAATTTATTCCTATTTTTCTTCTTGCAGCCATGCGACGTATTCTTTTATTCCCTGTTCAAATGTATATGCTTGAGAATACCCAAGGGCGGAAAGTTTTCCAATATCAGCCCGCCAAAATTGTGGATCACCTACGCGCGAAGTTTTAGAAAAACAAATTTCAGTATCGGGGCTGTAATATTCAAAAAATTTATTAGCAGCCTCTTCAATTGAAATTTCTATTCCATTTGCTACGTTGATTACATTGCCGTGCCCCTCCCCTTTTTCCGCAACGATATCAATTGCATTCAGCAAATCTGCGATGTATATAAAATCTCTTGTCTCTTTTCCTGTACCACCCAATTGCACGCATTCATTCACTTTTCGTTTTTGGTGCATGTCCCAGAAAATTTGCTTTTTCAGGCCAGGCCCAAACGCTGAAAAAATGCGGAGACTGCTCGTAGGAATCTCAAATAAGCGATAAAACTCAAGACACGCTAGTTCGCTCTGCCACTTATGCCATCCATAAGGAGAAAGGGGATTTGCCGCCTGGCTTTCTTCAACAGGGTTGTAAAGAGGGTTTCCGTACACGGCAGCACTCGAAAGATTTATGAACCGACATTTTGGCGAGAATAACCGAATAGCGTCCAACATTTTAAATACATTCGCCGCGTTGAGTTGAAAGTCTCTGAGGGGGTTGACTAAAGAATCTTGTACGTTTGCAGCGCCCGAGCAATTGATACAAAGCTCATATTCCCCTTTTTGAAAGACTTCACGATAATCAGCGTTAGTAGCATCAATACGAATGTAGTTTGGACTCACATAATCGGCTACCACATCACAGCCATACGCACTAATGCCCGGTTTCTTGTGATAATAAGCTAGACAATGTGTTCCGATAAACCCTTTACTTCCTACTACAAGAACCTTCATGATTTTAGTGCTATGTAGCTGTACATACGCCCGGGAATAAGACGTTCGTCCGGCTGAAAATCGTCTGGCATGTTACGCAGCCAAAGTTTTTTCCACCAAGCCATTCCTTTTTTTTGAGCGTTAAACTCTTTTATTTTCTGCTTTTTTATATTTTCTTCCGTTATTGGAAAATAATTAAGCACACTATCATAATACTTAAACTCTTTTACAATAGTTAACCCCGCATTGTTCATCGCTTTCCTGTACTCTTCCGGAGAAAAAGCATTTTCCCCGCCATAAAATTTTTGTAATGGATGGTGTATTAAAAATTTTAGTTTATCTTCTTCATCAAATACGACATGATCGCGCACTGAAAACAAAATTCCTCCTTTACGAAGCACCCGGCCAGCTTCTCCAACGAATTTATTGAGACTACTGGCATGGTGCATTGCCTGTCGGAAATACACCACGTCGAATGTTTCGTCCGGAAAGGCTATGTCTTCTGCCAGGGCTTCATAGACTTTTATATTGCTCCTCTTATACTGCTCACACAAAGTACGGATAGCATTGGCCCCTACTGTACTGCTGGGGTCTGGCTCTACAGCCGTGACCTGATAACCCGCTAAGGAAAGCGCGATCGTGCTTATACCATTTCCACATCCTATATCTAGTAACAGGCGGGCATTAGGCGCATATTGATTAATCAGTTTTGTTGTTTCAGCAAATTCCTCACTAGCCCGGAAACGCTCTACATTGGCACCTAAGTCGGCTTGCAAATACGCATCCCGCACAAGATCAGCGTACGCTTCCTGTTGCCTAATATGCTCAATAGTCTGCTCCCAAGTCATTATATATATTTGATTATAGTAGCAGGGTTGCCAGCAACAAAAGCATTGTCTGGAACATCTTTAGTAACCACACTACCTGCACCTATTATTGCACGTTCTCCAATCGTTACACCTTTTAAAATTATCGCTCTAAGACTGATCCAAGCATAGTCTTTTATAACTATCGGTGCCGTTATAATAGTCCCTTTTTGTTGAGGGGGGCCGCTCTTGAGTAAATTCAAGTAAGTCTCCATCCTTTGCTCTGCGTCAATTTCATGGGAATTAGTATCAATGATGCTGACTCCATGCGAGATAAGTACATTATCTCCAATTGTAACTCGATCTCCTGACCATATTTCCGAACCTTCTCCTACATAACAATTGCGTCCTATCCTAATCTCTCCACCATATTTCAATACCTTTAACTTTCCCCTAATATGAGAGTTCTCTCCTATAAATATTTTTTCCTTACGTTTCTGAAAATTACTAATAACTGATTCTTGATGCAGCACAGCACCTTTACTTAAAATGTGATCATTAATTTTAGCAGATAATATATTATTTCTAATTATGGAGGAAAGGGTGCTAGGGTGATTATCAAGAAAGAACTTTATCCACGCTAATACATTTTTTAATGTCTTCATTTGTAGAGTGCCCTTATCTTCGTTAAAAATTTTTCCTTTACAGAGCTATTTCCTTTTGTATGGTTTTTAGCAATTTCTTCAATCTTGCTTCTTAATTTACCGTTCTCGCGCAATCCCAATTCAACTTGATTTCTCAAATTCCTTCTCTCTTCGTCATCTAACAATACTTCAAACTTATCTGGATGGGAAACCATCTTATTTGCTAGTGTATCAGGTATCTCAACTATATCATATATCTCAGGAAATGGCACAGAAATTTTATCCCCCAGGCTCATATCAGATCTATGCACAATTTGTATGTGGCTACTGGCCTTTTCTTGATCACTAGACTTTCTATCGGCATTGACCCCTACTAAAAAGTGCTCTTGGCACACGAGTGACCCTCTTGTAAATCCGCCGAGACTTATCCTCTCGATTTGGCCGTCCTTTTGCACTGTGATGCCGAATTTATGAGAATCACAGATTACCCATTTGCCATCGAAAAATCGGGGATGATGAGGGCCGCTCAGCCCCTCCATTACTATTTTTTTGGTATTTACCTCTATCAAAAAGCCTTTACCCGTACTACTTTGGTTCCAACCGCGATGGCTTGGAAAATCGCCGAAGGCTGACACAAATAATCTCCCTTCGTGCCTGAAAAGACAGTTGAGGTGCCAAGCGTCTCCTTGGCCTCCCGGATTCCATCTTTCCTGTAGTTCGCCTCTGAAGTTGTACGTCAGTATCTCATTTGTACCCGTAGAAACAAGTATTATCTCATCGCTTTCTATCAGCACATCGTGTATGTCTTTAGCTTCCGGGAAGCTCATTATTAACCTGACTCCGTGTTCATCGTAAGCAACTAATTTTTTTAGTGCTCTTATGAATCGGAAACACATTTTATCATCAACCCACAATCCTGTAGAGTCTAATTTGTCCAAAATATACCCTCTATCTTGATGCAACAAAAATAGTCCGCCAGTGCCAATACCTGAATCTTCATACGCCCCGACACAACTAATTAGAAATGATGAGTCCATCTTGAATATATATTACTACTCTTTCACTAATACCTCTTCCCACTCAGCACTCAGTAAACAAGCAGCATACATGCTATTACCCTCTCCGCATACTCTGAAATCTTTTTGCGCTCGGTAGTGCGCAAGTACAATACGATCGGATTTTCTGAATGCCTCGTTAAAATAAAGACCAACTGAATAGATTGAAGGGTACAATTGTATGTTTTTTAATATTACATTTATACTATACGTTTCTCCTTTTCGCCATTTATTTTTCTGCGAACTGCAAACAGCTACTTGCCTCATAGATTTATCGGTTATATCAATAACGATAATGCCATTTTCGATTTCGCATTGAGATGTGAATCTCAAGTTCATCTCTACATCATCTCCATGATTTATCAATGGTATGTCTTGTCTGCCATAAGTATTTAAACTCTTAATATTGATTTCATGCAGCACAATCTTATCTCCGACCGAATTTGATTTTTCTCCTTCAAATAGATCATAATACGTTTCAACACCCCCCGCAATGTCTCCACTATGGTAAACAGACTTTCCTTTGTCCATCATCATCACGGAGGTACTCACCTTCGCAATATGCGGCATGGCGTGCGATACAAATATCACCGCCGCCCGGTTCATCAATTCTGAAATTACATTGTAGCACTTAATCTGAAACCCCACATC
>DAITMC010000217.1:0-6140 GCA_036835365.1 Saprospiraceae bacterium | reverse complement strand
AAGTAGCAAATTCCAAATATGGTAAGGCTCTGAAACACTATTTAGAGAGTCGTAAGGCATATTCGGGAGTAAGGCTACTTTTTCAAATTGAATCTTGAATTTTGGTGATTTGAGGACTATTTTTTTAATATTTCGGAAATTTTCTTTTTTGTCTTATATGGCATGGGTGATTTTGGTTTTTTCACCTACTGTTTTTTATCAACAGGGCATACCTCTCCCATTGACTTTTTAAGTTTTATCTCTAAGCTGCTTGTTGCATTGTGACCTTGACAATGCGTCTGCCAATATTAAGTGCGTTGGCGGTGTGGATGCCGAAGAATATCCAAAGAACCTCTGTCTTCTTGGTGCGAGCCTTAATCTTTTTCAGGTGGTAATGCTCTTTTTCTGTGCCAAAGCTACCCTCTAGTCTACTGGCCCTTTCTTTAGTGATGGCCATGGCAAGCTGCTTTCGCTGTTTTTCATGCTCCCCGGCCCTGCCTTTTCTTTTAAAATCAGTGCGGATATTGTATCTGGCAGCAAATCCACGGTTCTTGTTTGTCGCATAGATGGCATCGGCCCCGGCCAGCTTGGTCTTGGTCTTGGTAAGACGTTGTGCCTTGAAGACGGTATCCTGGAACCTGTTGCCCTCATGGAAGGCATCGAAGCTGAGATGTTCCAGAAAACTGATCCCATCGATCTGGAACTTATTGACCTTGGCCCCGAATTCCACCATCTTGGTTTCCTTGCCACGTACGATAGGACGGATATAATCCTTATCAAGGCTTACGATACGGTTTTTGGGTTTTTCTCCCCGGTGGAAGTAGTTGTGTTGCTGGTCATGGATTTTCTTGGCCGTGGCCCTTCTTCTGTACTGGTCTTTGGTCATAGCTATCCCATATTGGGCTTCCAGACGGTCAAGTTCATTGCTGAACTTGTCCACTAGCAGTAGCAGGCTACGGGTCAGGGCCCTTTTCTTCTTTTTGGTCTTGCGTTTCATCTTACTGTAGGACACATAGCGTTTGTTCCACTTAAGGTACTTGCTACGGGGCATGGCCTCCCCCACCTCTTTACAGGTCTTGCCCAAGAGGCCATGGAGCCAGTCCACGCTCTCCCATAAAAGCTTTACATTGGTGGGATAGCGAAGATGGCTCTCGTAACAAGTGGCGTCCATTACGATACTGTGCTTGTTTTCCATATGACCGGACCAATGTGCGTAAAGGACATCTTGCACCTTGTCCATGTCAAGTCTTTTGGAAAGCTCCGTGCGGATCTCGCTGATGATCTTAAAGTTGACAAGCCGCTCGGTGCCCAAGTAGATGCCACAGAAAAACTGCCAGTCAAGGTTCCCGTTGAGATGCTCCAAAAGCCCGCGATCGGAATCCCCCGAGTAGTGTTTTAAGAACATCAGGGCCAGTTTGCCCTTAGGGGAAAAAATGGGGGTTGGGCCATTCTTGCATTGCTTGAGCCCAAATGATTTTACCAGATTGTCCCAAGGAATGGCCAAATATATCTTACCCAGATCGCTCCGAAGGAATCGATCGTAAAAAATATCAAATTGTTCACTTTGGGAAGAAAATGAAAATGTGTGTTGAAAATCGGAGATTCTTTGTATTTTGATCATCGTATTTTGTATTTAAAACCCCGTTTTTCGAGCTGAAGACTCATTTTCGGGGTTTTATTATACTACAATATACTAATTAATTACCTGATAATCAAATATTTATATCACTTATGAATGTGCCTATTGACTTTATTATTGCAATAGAGTATAGTTTTTTTTATTGTTTCTAAATTATAGTTTTCAAAGCTGATAACAACATATTCACATGGTTGGCATCAGAGCTTTCGCCCATTAACCCTATACGCCATATTTTACCAGCAAAGGGCCCTAATCCACCTCCAATTTCAATATTATATTCGTTTAGCAAACGACTTCGTACTTCTGTATCATTAACACCATCAGGTATTCTTACAGCATTCAACATTGGAAGCCTATAAGGTTTCTCAACTAAAAACTCAAAGCCCATCACATCTAGTCCGTCCCTTAAAAGTTCATGGTTTTTTTGATGACGAGCAAATCGATTTTCCAATCCTTCTTCTAATACAATTCTAAGTGCTTCTCGCATTGCAAACATTGCAGATACTGGTGCAGTATGATGATAGGCACGCTTTGCTCCGGCCCAGTAGTTTTTTACCATACTCAAATCTAAAAACCAACTCTGAACTTTTGTTCTTCTGTTATCTAGGACATCAATAGCCGCTTGACTAAAGGTCACTGGCGATAATCCAGGAGGTGCGCTTAAACATTTCTGACTTCCAGAATATAAGGCATCAATGCCCCATTCATCTACTTTTAGTTGTGTGCCACAATAGGATGTAACCGCGTCCACTACTAAAAGTGCCCCAGCAGCTTTTGTTAGTTTGCTGATTTCTTCTAAAGGTTGTAATACACCAGTTGAAGTTTCAGCGTGAACAATGGCTAGTAATTTTGGATTGCAACTTTCTAAAGCAGCTTTCACATCTTTTGTTTGAATGGTGCTACCCCAAGGTGATTCAACTTTAATGACCTTCGCACCACAGCGTTCAGCTATATCTGCCATTCGTGTTCCAAATACACCATGGATACAAATAACCGCTTCATCTCCGGGTTCTAATAAATTTACCAAACAGGTCTCCATACCAGCACTTCCTGGTGCAGAAACCACAAAGGTTAGTGGATTTTTGGTTTGTAATGTTTCTTGGGTCATGGCTTTTATATCATCCATAACCAATAAAAATTCTGGGTCTAAGTGACCAATTAAAGGAGTGGACATAGCTCTTAAAACTCTTGGATTTGCATCACTTGGCCCTGGCCCCATAAGGACTCTATTACTGGTTTTCATTTCGTTAAACGTACTCATGTTATTTTGTTTTTTAATTATAAACTTATTTGTGATTTAATTTTTACAACTTTAATAGCTTCAACAAAGTGTTTTGGCTTGACATTTGTAAAATGTGCAATTTGATGCCTGCAACTAAAGCCACAAGCCACAAGGTCTTCATTGTTTTTCAATTTATCTATGGCAGGAAAAAGAATTTCACTTCCAATTTTTTTAGAAAGCTCGTAATGTTCTTTTTCATATCCAAACGAACCTGCCATGCCACAACATCCTGATGGAATTTCATTCACTTGGTGTCCTGAACTTTTTAAAAGTACTTTCATTGTATTAGTTCCATAGAGTGCTTTTTGATGGCAATGTCCATGAATGGAAACGCTTTTTGATGTTGGTTCAAATTGCACATCTAAACTACCTTGTTCTAATTCACTAGCTAAAAATACATCAATCATCATTACGCCGGTTTTTAGTTGTTCGGCTAGACTTTTATCCTTAATCATATCAGGAAAATCATCATTTAAGGCAGAGGCGCAACTGGGTTCGCAGACCACCACTTTGAGCCCTTGGTCAAGGAAATGCTTTAAACCTTCCAAAGTTTTGGCGCCTTCTCTTTTAGCATCTCTTAAAAAGCCATGTGAAATTTTGGGTCGTTGACAGCAACCAACATTTGCCAATAAAACATCATAACCACATTCAGTTAATAATTTATATGCCGAAATACCAATCTGTGTTTCATGATAATTTAAATAAGTATCTGCAAAAAGCACTACTTTTTTATCCCTATGATTGATTTTTGAATCGTTCTTTTCAAACCATATGTAAAAAGGTTCTTTAGCAAAATCAGGCAGTGTTCTTCTTTTGTCAAACCTAGCTGTCTTTTCTAAAACGGTTTTGAATACGGCACTTTTTTGAATATTATTTATAATACCTGCTTTCCATCCTGCAAAATTTGCTGCAGCTTTTGAAGAATCTCTAATTAGTTTGTCACGTAAAGAAATACCATTGGCATCATAATATAATTGAAGGGTATCACTTTTCATTTTAGCCATATCCACGTTACTCGGGCATTCAGATTTACAAGCCTTACAAGACAGGCATAAATCCATAACAGCATGCAATCGTTGGCTGGAAAATCCTTCTATAAATTGATTGGACATGGCCATTCTTAAAGCATTGGCTCTACCTCTTGTAGAATGCTCTTCGTCTCGTGTAGCCTTAAAACTAGGGCACATAGTGCCACCTATTAGTTTTCGACATTCGCCCACTCCTGTACACATATGCACGGAAGCTGCAAAACCTTCTTCAGCTTCATAATTGTACTCTGTTTTTATGTCTTGATCTTTGTAAGCAGTGCCGTATCGTAAATTATGCTCAATGGTTTGTGCTTCAATAATTTTCCCTGGATTCATCAAGTTTTCTGGGTCAAATAGTTTTTTGATTTCTAAAAAAACATTGTATAAAGTATCTCCAAAAAAACGTTTATTGTAAGCGCTTCTAACTAAACCATCTCCGTGCTCACCACTCCACGAACCTTTATATTTCAAAACCAATTCAAAAGTATCCTCAGTAATATTTTTTAAACGCTCAATATCTTCAGCTAACCTTAAATCTAAAATAGGGCGTATATGAATTACGCCTACACTGGCATGTGCGTACATAGCTGCTTTTGTAGAATGCTTTTTGCAGACTTTCAGGACCTCATCAATGTATTGTGGTAAATGTCGCACAGGAATTCCTGCATCTTCTATAAAAGCTAAAGGTTTTTTATTTCCTTTAAGTCCTAGCATTAATCCCAAGCCTTTTTTTCGGATTACCCATACGTCCTCATAAGATTTACCATCTTGATACAACGGGTAAGCATAACCAAATCCATCTGCTTTTAATTTAGCTATCATTTTATTAGGCCTGTAAATTGCATCCTCAGGAGTATCGGCATAAAATTCTACAATTAAAATAGCTTCTGGATTGCCTTCAATAAAATGGCAATGGTGTTTGGTAGTAAGGTTTTCTTTGCTTAATCCAACAACGGTCTTATCTAAAATCTCAATAGCCGATGGGTTGAAAGGTAGCATAGTTTCTACAGATGAAATGGCCTCTAATAGATTACTAAAATGAATCACGCAAACAGACTTATGTTTGGGAAGATCTACCAAATTGAGTTTTAATTCTAAAGTTGTGGCTAAAGTGCCTTCACTTCCGCAAACTAGTTTTGCTAAATTCCACTCATTGGTATATACAAATTCATCTAGGTTGTAACCGCCAACTCGACGCATAACTTTAGGGAAACGCTCTTTTATTTCTTCGGAATGAGTATCAATAAGACTTTTAAAGTTTTTATAAATATAACCTTCCCGATTGAATTGATTTGACTTTTCTAGATAGTCCTCTTCTGAATGATTTTTCAATAATATCTCAGTACCACCTACCAAAAGTACAGATGCCTCCAATACATGGTCTACTGTTTTTCCGTATAAAATACTCTTTGTGCCAGATGAATTATTCCCTACCATACCTCCAACGTTAGCTCTGCTACTAGTTGCTGGATCTGGTGCAAAATGGAGTCCATATTCCTTTAATACATTATTTAAATCGTCTCTAGCCATTCCAGGTTGTACACGCACCCACTTTTCAGCATGGTTTATTTCAATAATACGGTTCATGTATTTAGAGAAATCCAAAATCATGGATTCACCCACAGTTTGACCCGCTAGGCTTGTACCTGCGCCTCTTGGAAGTATGGCTATCATATTCTCATAGGCCAATTTAATGGACAGCCGTACATCATTATTAGTTTTAGGCAAAACAATGGCTATAGGCTTTATTTGATAAATACTGGCATCTGTAGCATACATTCCTAAAGAATATTCATCTAATAATATATCACCTTCAATGCGTTTATCTAAATCTTTAAAAAGAGTATTCATATTGAATTCTTAACGGTTTTTAAAATTTCATTGATTAGTACGGGTCCTATTTGGGTATTTTTGTAATTTGATTATATCATCTAGAATAGTTAGTTTTTATGTATGGCAATAAATATATCTAAATACTTGAAACTATCTATCCTGCACTTTCATGCCAGCTCTTAAGGATTTTTTGGTTGGATACATTTATCATAGTAATGTTATGCCAAAAAAAACTCTTATCAAAACTCAAGTAACTGTAAATAAAGCCATGACGAAAGTGAATTGTCTCAATTTATTCATAACTGTGTAGACTTCCCCTACATAGTATCTTACAATCGTTTTGTGGAACTACAACAAAAGGCTATACCTCTATGGTATT
>DAITMC010000216.1:0-6177 GCA_036835365.1 Saprospiraceae bacterium | reverse complement strand
GCTGATTTTGCAGCAAATTGATGCTTTGTCAAAAGAACTTGACTTGCTAGTAGAAGCAGATACAACAGTATCTTCAGCATCTCAACCATCCTCTACATCAACTTTGTTTGTGCGCTCGAAGTCAGCGTTACGGAACAAAAACAAAGTAAAAAAATCATGAATAGCCCACTACGGATTCTCATTATTGAAGACGAGCCATTGATTGCAGAAGATATTGCGGATTTATGTAAACTAAATGGGTATGAAGTATGTGAAACAATTTACAATGCGGCGGCGGCATTGTCTGCCATTCAAACACATCAACCGAATTTAGTGTTAATTGACATTAATTTACAATCCACTATTGATGGCGTAGATATTGCAGAGCATTTGAAGCGCAATTACATGATTCCTTTCATTTTCATTACGTCCTACGCCGATAAACATACTCTGGCTAAAGCTAGGGAAGTCGGTCCAGTGGGTTACATCGTCAAGCCTTTCAGCAAAGCGCAACTCTATTCGACGATTGAAATCGCCTGCGAGCAACTTCATAAATTAATAGACCCATCGTTGGATATTACGGGAATTAATAAGCGGCTGGACACATCTTTGAGTGTGCGTGAGACAGAGGTCTTGAATTGTATTTTTAAAGGCATGGATACCGCGAAAACGGCTAAAGCGCTATTTATCAGCAATAACACAGTGAAGTTTCACCTTAAGAATTTGTACGATAAATTTGATGTAAACAGCCGAACAGAGTTACTGGTGAGAATCAGAGAATGGACTAACTAAAATAAGGAGGATGGAAGATGACGAGCAGCAATGAATTGCTCGTCATCTGGAATAACTTTTACTTAGTACAAGTTAAAATTTTTGTAATAGCTTTTGCCATCTACACTAATTTGGAATACATAACTATCTGGCTCTAAGCTGGATAGGTTGTATTGTTTCTTCACCGCAGAAGTAACAATTTCCTTAGTTTCGTAGATGGGTTGCCCATCTTTCATAATGGTTACAATTACTTTTTTTGCCAATGCAGTAGGGGCTAGTTGAAAAGCTACTGCTTTTCCATTTACTTCAAGCGTTGGATATTTAACCACCATACGCTCCTCTCGTAGCACCTCTACTCCTGTTTTCTTTACCAAAATAGGCTGAACGATTTCTTCTGTTTCGCGGATGATATAAAACATATATTTACCTTCATCTAATCGCTTTAAATCCAGTCGTTTAGCAAATGCTGCTTTCTTGTCAATGTGTTCTGTAAATACATTTTGTCCTTTCTCATTCTTCAAATACACTTTCGTGGTTTGGTCGAGTAAGTTAGCTAGATAAATATTTACATCCATAGACGCTGCGGCACTTTCAATTTTGATGATAGGCATTGCTTCTTGCGCAAAAGAAAATTTGGTTGCTATAAACAGCAAAGCAAAAATCAATGCAACAGAAACATTTTTTTTCAAATTCTTCATGATAACAGTCGTTTAATTTGAGTAAAATCAATTCACTTTTCTTGAATTGTACTGCAATTTAGACTAAAAAACGGAAGGAAGTCAACTTAAGTTGTGGATTATACTATGGTTTATGAGCCAAGAAAAATTTTCATTCTTTGTTTCCAAATAAAATTTGCCTTTTGATATTTATCTAATTTTTAGACAAAGGACACATTCGTTTGAGTGGATAAGATTGTTTCTTTTACAAAAGTGTTAAATTTTGTTAATTTTTTTGTAAAAATCAATTTGATTTCCAAAAGTACGGAGTGAATAGAACCAAAATAGAGAAAAGCTCTAAACGACCAAGCAACATCAGCAAGCCAAGTATCCATTTTGCTGCCGTAGGTACTTCCGCAAAGTTATTCATAGGACCTACCGACCCAATACCTGGTCCCACATTCCCTAGCGAAGTGGCTACTGCTCCAATAGCGGATAAAAAATCCATTCCCAAAGCCGTTACGATAATGCTTCCGATAACGAAAAGGGCTAAATAAATTAATAAAAATACTAAAATGTGTGTCATTATTCTTGGCGCAACCGTAACGTTATTCACCCGAAGTGGAATAATCGCTTTAGGATGTAAGAGTCGCTTAAATTCTAAAAATGAGTTTTTGAAAAAGACCAAATGCCGAATGAGTTTTATGCCCCCACTGGTAGAGCCAGCACATGCTCCACAAAAAAGTAAGATGAAAAATAGGAGGGTAATGACTTCGGAGTAACTGGTGTAATCTGCGGAAACAAAGCCTGTGGTAGTAATGATAGAGACAATTTGAAAAATACTATCTCTGAAAGACTGTTCAATGGGAAGGTCTTTTTTGAAGTGCAAATAAAACATGAATCCAATGGAAAGCGCAAGAACCAAAAAAAGATAGGCTCTAAATTCAGCACTCTTCCAAACATTGCGAAATTGCCCTTGCAAACCTAAGTAAATGACACTATAATTAACCCCGGCAATAAACATAAATGTGATAATGGTATATTGGATGATAGGGACATTATAGTACATCATACTGGTATTTTTGGTGGAAAACCCGCCCGTAGCCATAGTGGTTAGCCCATGATTAATAGCATCGTAGAAAGTCATGCCTTGCAAAGCCAATAAAATAATCAGTAAGATGGTTAATCCAACATAAATGAACCAAAGCCTTTTAGCCGTTTCTTGTATTCTGGGATGCAACTTGTCAGAAGTTGGCCCAGGTGCTTCTGCCACAAATAGCTCTACGCCACCTATACCTAGTAATGGGAATAGCGCAACCGTAAGCACAATAATCCCCATACCTCCAATCCATTGCGTAAGGCTTCGCCAGTAGAGGATTCCTTTGGGCATACTTTCAATATCATGTAGAATGCTAGCCCCTGTGGTGGTCATGCCAGAAACCGTCTCAAAAAAAGCGTCAGTAATATTTGGGATACTACCACTGATAAGATAAGGCAGCATTCCAAATAAAATCATCATTAACCAGCCAATGAATACAATTAAATAACCTGTGCGCTTATTAACTTTGGTGTTTTTGTTGGTAGTTATCATCCATAGTACGACCCCTGTCGCTATGGAGATACCGCCAGAAAGCAGCAGTGCCAACAAATCATTCTCTTTGAAGACAATTGAGAAGACAATGCCAGTTAACATTAAGAATCCAATCAAAATGAGTTGAACACCCACGACTTTTAGGATAGCATAGCCTTGTATCATCGGAAGAGTTTGTCTAATCTGCCAACGGCATCAGGACGCGCAAGCACAATGACTTTATCCCCTTTTTGAAGTTGAAAATCACCGTCTGGAATAAAAGATTCATTGTTTCGGATAACCCCTCCCACCAAAGCCGTTTCAGGAAAATGAAGTTGCTTGATAGGCTTTTTAGTGAGTTGATTATCTTTTTGTAACTCATATTCAATTACTTCGGCATCCACACCATGCAAGCTAGTAATGGCTTCTACTTTTCCTTTTCTAATGTATCTGAAAATATTATTGGCAGCGATTAGCTTTTTATTGATTAAAGTATCTACTCCGATTTCTTGTGAAATATGGGTGTAGGCTTTGTTCTCTACTTGAGCAATTGTTTTGTAAACGCCTAAATTTTTGGCAGTTAGGCTGGCAATGATATTAATTTCAGAATTGAGCGTTAAAGCAATAAAGGCATCCATATTTTTTAAGCCTTCTTCAATTAGAGCTTCTGTATTGCTTGGGTCAGCGTTGATAACTAATGTACTAGCTAAATGGTTAGCTAGAAATTTGCAACGATCTTTGCTTGCTTCTACCAGAATTACGTTGTAGTCCTCTTCTAATATCTTAGCCGTTTCATAAGCAATGCCTGTACCGCCAATGATCATGATATTCTTTATGGTCTTCTTGGAAGCTCCTACAAATTCTTCTAAATGACAGATTTTTTGGCTGGGTGTGATAAAATAAACATGATCGTTTTTGTGTAACTGAGTATTACCTCTTGGTATAATCGTTTGACTACCACGCAAAATGGCAATTGGGCGGTAGTTGTTGCGCGAAGTGTCTTGATAAACTTCGGCTAATTTTTGATTGAGAATGCTAGAATTGCCATTTAAGGTAACCCCAACCAAAGAGATTTTTCCTTCCTCAAATTCAAAAACATCTGTGAACGTACATTGCGCCACGAGGCGTTTTATCTCTTCGGCTGCCAGCAAGCTAGGTGAAATTAGCGCATCAATACCCAACGATTGGAACATTCTAATTTGTTCGGGCATCAAAAATTCTGAGTTTCTAACGCGAGCTATACATTGTTTTGCGCCTAGTTGTTTTGCTAAGATAGCAGTAATCAGGTTGTTTTTCTCAGAAGTGGTTACAGCTATTACTAAATTTGCGTTTTCTACATCTGCATTTTTCAGTACCTCAATGGAAGCAGAATCACCTTCTAAGGTAAGTACATCCAAATGAGTAGAGGCATAATTGAGTACTTCTTTGCTGTTATCAATTAAGACAATGTCCTTACTTTCAAATGCTAGTAACTCTGCAATGTGGAAACCAACGTCTCCCGCTCCCGCAATTACGATTTTCATCTTTATTTGATTAAGTTTTAATCAGCCTTTTTAAACGAGATAACTTTATTTAAAGTTCAATGTAGCCCATTTCGCACTACAAATATCGAACTAACTTGCTAACTTTATACTAATTTATCAATTTATTCTTTTGATTTCTTCAACTTTGAGTTCGATACAATGTTTGATTTAGTAGATTTATTCTAAACAAGAAATAAAATTAATCATGGAGAATACTGTTGTTAAGAGTCCAGTAATGCTCTACACAGAGCAAACACCAAATCCTGAATCTTTAAAATTTGTCACCAACAGAATGTTATTTAAGGGAACTGCCGACTATAGAGAAGAAAGTTTGGCTAGAGAATGGTCGGCTTTGGCCTCGGCGTTGTTTGACTTTCCCTACGTGAAGGGCGTTTACATCTGTAACAATTTTGTAACCGTAACCAAAGAATTTAATTACAGTTGGGAGGATATTAAGTTAAAAATCAAGGATTTTGTTAAAAGTTATATTGAAGAAGGAGGCGAAATTGTGAAAGAAGGTTTTGAAGAAGCCATGGAGCAGTTAGAAGCATCCCGAGGAGCGAGCTACCAATATAGTGAGGACGAAGTGGAAATCGTTAAGAAAATCAAGGAATTAATTGACACTTACGTGAAACCAGCCGTCGAGATGGATGGCGGAAATATTGAGTTCAAATCTTTCAAAGAAGGTATTGTAAATGTGATTTTACAAGGTTCTTGTAGTGGCTGTCCTTCCTCAACCGTAACGTTGAAAGCAGGTATTGAGGGCATGTTAAAACGAATGGTGCCAGAGGTGAAAGAAGTGGTTTCAGAAATGGGATAATTTTTTGTAATTTCGTTGGCTGTTGAAGTGTTGAAAAGCCTTCAACAGTTATAAAAAACAAAGCATAGCATGATAAATGATGATACCAATACATTTCATCAATTATTACTCAACGAAACAAGAAGAAGGCTTTTTGAGGAAGGTGTAACTCGAATTGAGCAATGCTTGAATATGCTGGATGAAGGGCAGATTTGGTATCGTCCTAACGAGCAAAGCAATAGTATTGGCAACTTAGTGCTACATCTTTGTGGCAATGTCCGCCAATGGATTGTCTCAGGTCTAGGTAACACAATAGATACTCGTCAGCGCCAGCAAGAATTTGAAGAGCAAAGACCACTTTCTACTCAAATTTTATTAGAACGCTTACATCAAGTGATGGACGAAGTAGAAAGGGTGCTGACTGAATTAACGCCTAATGACTTGCTTCAAACTAAGACGATACAAGGTTTTCGAGAAACTGGATTGAGTGTGCTGGTACATGTGATAGAGCATTTCTCCTACCATGTTGGGCAAATCACTTACATCACAAAATGGTTAACCAACCAACCTACCAATTATTATGGTCATCTGAATTTGGAAATCAAGAACTAATCGTACTGGAATACACTTAGTGTAGCACACTGTTCCCAAGCTCAACAGGTATTTTGCGCTTTAGCACAATAGAATTAATGGCTGAAAAATGTAACCCTAACCCTTGCCAACCAAAAAGCCCATAAGGCTATTGAGAACCTTATGGGCTAAAATGAGCTTGATGGTTAGATTACATCATGCCACCCATACCACCACCTGGAGGCATAGCAGCAGCAGCTTCTTTTTCTTTCTTATCGTTGATAACGCACTCAGTGGTTAAGACCATAC
>DAITMC010000215.1:0-6199 GCA_036835365.1 Saprospiraceae bacterium | reverse complement strand
GTGCTAAAAATTTAGTCTCTATGTAGAAAATATCCCATTCTCCAAATTCGTAATTTCCTAAGTTTTTAGCTCTTGTAAAAAAGAAGTATTTACCATCTCTTGAAAATCGTGGCGCACTTTCTTCATCTTTTGAATTGACTTTAGCTCCTATAGATACTGCTTTCCCCCAGCCTAGTTTGTTTCGCTTTGAAATAAAAATATCTTCACCACCAAAACCTCCAGGAGCACCGTAAGAATTAAATACCAAATACTTGCCATCAGGGGAAACCACCGCGGAGTAAATCCAATATTTATCCTCCTCAAATATCCCATTTATCTGAACAGGATTAGAAAATTTACCGTCTTGGTATGTTGTTTCGTACAATTTTATGGCTTTTGCTCCGCGAACCATACAAGTATAGTAAAATGTTTGATTGTCCACTGGAAAGAGAAAGTTGTTATTCGAAGAGGGCCACTCCTCCCCTTCAACTTGAACATCATTTATTGGAAAGGGCAAAGGCGTTGGTTCACTCCATTTTTCTGCTATTCTTCTCATCATCCAGATGTTCATATCAAAGTTTCCTTTGTTAGGTTGGTTTGGTATTGGCCTTTCAGAACCAAAGAAGAAGAATTGACCATTCGGTGTAATAGATGGTGCTTCGTCTCTATCTGTTGAAAAATCGCAAACCTTTGGCGTAGTCCATATTCCATTTTCAAAATTAGTTTCATATATCTTTTGCTTTTCTCCTGGTGCTCTTCGAGAAAAATAAGCTTTCAGCCCATCGGGTGAAAAGGCAATTTCAAATTCGCTGTTTTGCTCGGTTGATATGATGCCCTTAGCAAAGGGGATGGCTTCCGAGATGCTTCTCCCGTTTGAATAGTCAATAGCATTTGATTTTTGAACAGTTTTACATCCAAAAATCATCATAAACATAAATCCAATTACTATTTTATTCATTTTCTATCGTTTATTTACTTTGTAAAAGCACTTTATAATCCTTAGTGAGTAACGTTTTCAGCCTTCTTTCATGAGAAAATAAATTGTCCAAACACGTCAACTACCAAATTGTTAATGACAAGACGAAGTAGTTGATTTCCTTAATTAAAAGTTAAGCATAGGAAATACTATCTTTTTCTCCATCGGAAATGAACTATTTATCATTGAATGCAATACATTTACTGTATTCAACGGTTCTAGAACGTTTTGTAAATTGATGGTGTTGGTAATTTATGCTTACTTTATTTCTATTATCCAAATTAAATAGTAATGAATAAGGGATGGTTGTTTGGTCTTGTATTAATTAGTCTTGGAGTGGCTTGTAAGGAAGAGGCTTTAGTGAAGGAAGAAGTCATCTACACCAAAGATGATTTGGGTATTGAGGATATGAAAGAAGTAGAAATCCTGTACAGTGATTCAGCTAGATTACAAGTGCGCATTACTGCACCTACTATGTTGCGCTACACGATTAATCAGAATCAGCAGGAATTTCCTGATGGGCTACTTGTCGAGTTTTTTGATGATAACGAAGTAAAAACAGGAGAGCTTTCTGCTAATTACGGAATGCGTTATGAAACAGAAACCAAGGTAATTGTTCAAGATAGCGTGGTTTGGAAAAGCACTAATGGAGAGCAGCTCGATTCCGAAGAACTCATCTGGGATGAGCGCACTAGAAAAATATATACGAATAAGTTTGTAACCATTACTCGTCCTGACGAAATTATATTTGGCTACGGTTTTGATGCCGATCAAGATTTCACTAGAACTCGCATTAAAGCAGTAGATGGTATTATAAAAATTAAGGAGTAGTCCTCGAACAATTTTTTAGATGGTACGAGGACTTGTAATATACCTTCAATTTTCTTGCCTATCATGATGAAAAAATCAATACTTTGCAGGCGTTCCCTTTGTTGGTATGGTATGCTTGATGAATGTGCGTAAATGGTCATTTGCTGCCTGTAAGTCTTCCTTTCTTAAATACATCATATGTCCACTTTCGTAACCTTCAAAACTAAGTCGGTCTTTCATTCTGCCACTTGGGTCAAGATGCCACATAGTATATTTGGCATCAAAATAAGAAGTAGCCCCATCGAAGTATCCCGACTGTATTAAAACTTTTAGATAAGGATTTTGCGCCATAGCCTGTCTTAGGTTTTCCCCCGTTTGGTCGTTATTGCGATCCCAAGGAGCAACGGGACCAAACATATTGTATTGCAAATCCGTCTTAAATCCAAGCACTTCTTGAATATAGTAATTAATGGCAGGTGTAAAAGCATGTAGCCACGAAGTTAATTCTGAGTTGTAATCTGGTCGGTCGCCTGCTGTTTTTCGGTCAATGCCTTTATAGCGAGAATCCAAGCGACCAACCGTATAGCCCTCCGATCTTAGTAGTTCTTTCCAGAAAAAAGAAGTAGGCACATCTAGGTTATTCGCTAAAATAGATTCTTTAGACAAACCAGAGTATATTGCCATTTTTTCTGCGGCAGCCATTTTCTCTGCCTCACTAATAAATCCACCTTTTGCCATCACAGGAATTAACTGATTGATAGCGTAGTCTTCTACTTCGGGGAGTAGTTCTAATAATTTTTTGCCTTGCAAATTGGGGGTTAATTTTTTGTGATACCAAGCCGCCGCCGCATAGTAGGGTAGGCGATTAGCGGCATCCACAGGCCCATCTCGTTCAATACCCAAATCTGTGGGCGATACCAAAACAACACCATTAAGATACATCCATTGGCGATTTTGTAACTCTAGCGCCAAGCCAGAAACACGCGTTGTACCATAACTTTCACCAATCAAATATTTTGGTGATTGCCAACGGTTGTGTCGCGTAACAAACGTACTTATCCAATCCGCTAAATACTTAATGTCTGCATTGACACCAAAGAAAGTTTCCTTTTTTGCATCTTTATCCAATATTCTTGAATAAGCTGTATTTACAGGATTTACAAACACAATATCAGCTACATCTAAAATAGAATGTGGGTTTTCTTTCACTCCATAGGGTTGAATAGGAAACCCTTCGTCGTCCACATTCAATATGAACGGACCAGTGTAAGCAATGTGCATCCAAACGGAGGCGGAGCCAGGACCTCCATTGAAAGAGATAAACAATGGGCGGTTAGCACGATCTGTAATGCTGTCGCGCGTGTAATACGTAAAAAATAAGGCGGCAGTCACTTTGCCTTCCTCATTCCAAACAGGTTGAGTACCGCAAGTAGCCGTAAAATTAATGGTTTGTCCCTTAATGATTGTCCTGTGTTTAGTGATAACTACTGAATCAGTAGATAACATTTTTCCTTGACCAAAAGATATTTGGCAAACAAACCATATACACCATACAATAAGATGGATTTTTTGCATAGATAATGGATATTAATAGTGCATAAAAATTATTTCACGGTTAAACATAGGTTAAATTTTATAATTTTGGCATCAATCTTAGCCCTAAAAAAAGTATATATTTGTCATCGAACATAAATGTCATATTTTTATGACATTTAAAATGATATTTTATAACTACCAACAAAATGAAGGAACTGACAACAATTTTAGATCAAACAGTGGATGGTAAAAAAGTATTTGGTACTTCTTTTTGTGTATCACATCAAGGTGAAATGTGGTGCGGAGCTAGTGGAAACTTGAATGAGGAAAGCCAATTTTATATAGCCAGTACCACCAAATTATACCTTACTGCTCTCGTACTTTACTTAAAGTATGCCAATAAATGGCATCTTGATGATAAAATAGTTCATTACTTAGACAGCCATATCATCAAAGATTTGCATGTTTTGAATGGAAAAGAGCATACACCCCAAATTACCATCAAACACCTCTTAGCACACACATCAGGTTTGCCTGACTATTTTCAGCAAAAGAACAAAGAAGGAAAAAGCCTTGAACAAAGCTTAATACAAGGTAACGACCAATATTGGACTTTTGAAGAAGCCATAGCATTAAGTAAGACCTTAAATCCAAAATTCATACCTGCTGCTAGGGGCAAGGCGTATTACTCAGACACCAACTTCCAATTACTTGGTAAGATGATTGAAAATATAACGCAGCAACCACTTTATAAAACATTGGACGATTTGATTTTCCATCCATTAGTATTGAGGAAAACTTATCTTTATCAAGACCCAAAAGACAACCGCCCAAAGCATTTGTACTATAAAAATCAGCCTTTGTATATTCCTAAAGCAATGGCTGCTTTTGGTGCGGATGGTGGTATTGTCTCCACTGCAAGAGAAATGATGCTATTTTTACAGGCTTTTTTTGACGGTACTTTTTTCCCGAAACATGAACTACAAGCATTGCAAATTTGGAACAATATTTTTTTCCCTTTACAATCAGGCATTGGGATACATCGCTTCAGGTTACCGTGGTATTTTGACCCATTTGGTAAAATGCCAGCACTAATTGGTCATTCTGGTCTTTCAGGAGCCTTAGCTTTCTATAGCCCGAGTAAAGAAATTTTTATTACAGGCACTGTTAATCAAGTAGCTTACCCTAGCACTTCGTTCCAGTTGATGATTCGATTAATTCAGCAAATGCTCAAAAAAAAACTGACTGCTTAAAGGGTTAATTATTTAAAGAATACCTAACTGGTTCTTTAGTAAACAATTAACCCTTTGAACAATTAGTCAGTAACTAGACTGTTTCTTTCAGTTGCGCTTCTAACTTGTTGACTAATACAGATTTTACGCTAGCACCTACTTGCTTATCCACTACTTCACCATTTTTAATGAACAGTAGTGTAGGGATGCTTCGGATGCCATATTTATGAGAAATCTCTGGATTGCTATCCACATCTACTTTACCCACCAAAGCTCTGCCCTCGTATTCATTGGCAATTTCCTCTACAATAGGACCAACCATACGACAGGGACCACACCATTCTGCCCAGAAATCCACTAAGGCAACACCTTCCTTATCTAAAACGTTTTCTTTGAAGTTTGCATCAGTTAACTCGAACGCCATTTGATTATTGATTTTATGATTTTAAAATTAAACTCAGATTCATAACAGTTCGACGTGTTTTTCAGTTTCAAGTCACTAAAAAATATGCGCTCATTTTGTCTTGCCCAAGACGTGAATCAGTAGTTGTTAGCGACTTGATATTTAGTGGGTAAGAATTTATTTTAGAAAAAAACGACACATGAAGCAAAAATGGATTTGGATAGGATTAGGTATTTTTGCCATATTATTGAGGTGGATATCGAGCTATCAAGCCGACATAGTAGAAGCATACTACGCTAGGGGCATTTACTTAGGCATCAGAAAAGTATTGGATAACACTATGGGGCTATTACCTTTTCCAGTAATTTATTTAATTTTTGCTGCAATTTTATACACTATTATATATGGTGTAATTTGGCTACTCCGCCATCATTGGAGTTGGAAGAAAAAATTACAACATTCGCTGTTTTCTATAAGTGCTTTTGTTGGTGGAACAGTTTTCTTTTTCTTGTTTCTCTGGGGGTTCAATTATGCAAGAGTACCAATTGGACAACAGCTAGGGATTGAACTTATCCCCTTGACCAAAGCAGATTTTGTGAATAGTTTAGAAACAACACGTAGTAAGTTAATTGATTTGCGCCGTCAGCTTGGCACAGACTCCATCGCACTCACTTCCGAACATTTCCCCAATCCGTTGAAACAAAAAATTCAAAGTGAGGTGCAAGGAGTTTTTAAGCAACTTAATTATCCTTATCAATTCACGCCCAAAGTGCAGTTGCTCTATCCTAAAGGTACGCTGCTGCGTTGGAGTACACTGGGGGTATATTTCCCTTGGACAGGCGAGTGCAATTTGGATGCGGGTTTGCATCCCGTTGAGATTCCTCACGTAATGGCACATGAACTCGCACATGGCTATGGTATAGGTGATGAAGGTACTTGCAATTTTATTGCCTATTTGGCGTGCATTGGCTCAGATGATATTGCGATTCGGTACGCTGGCTATTTAGAGTATTTTGCTACACTTTATGCTAATTATCGAAAATATAATGCAGAAGAAGCAAAAGCCTACTTGGCTTCACTATCGCCAGCCATCAAGGCAGATTGGAATGCTATGATTGAAAACCATAGAAAATACCCCAATTTGTTTCCCAAATTAAGGCGAGCTACTTATGACACCTACTTAAAGATACAAGGTATCGAACAAGGTATTCAGAATTATGACGCAGTGTTAATGCTGGTAAAGGCTTGGAAAACAATAGAATA
>DAITMC010000214.1:0-6205 GCA_036835365.1 Saprospiraceae bacterium | reverse complement strand
CCATAAATCGGTCTGATTTCTTGCTGGGCGAAATTCGCTTGCTAGTGCGCAAAGCGGGTAAATATAGCCATTGGTCGTCTGCCTTGTTGGTATGTTGAATCGTTAATGTAGCTGTGCCAGCCACATCGCTAGGAGCTATAAATTCTAATAGCATATTGTAAGTATTGTGCTCAGGATTGTTGCAAAGGATAAATTGTTTTAGGGTTCGTGTTTGTGTCCGCCCTGCTTTACTAATATTAGTGTAAGTGAGCTGCCCAGACAAATCATTGATCGCCGTAGCTTTGCAATGTTTTTCTATGATGTCTTGTGCATTCTGCCCCTGTAAGGAAAATAGGGCAAAGCAAAAGCATGTAAAAAGGATATAGTTTTTCATTGTACGATTTTTAAAAAAAATGAAATAGGTTAATTTTTTTATTGTAAGTTAGTACTTATCTGACGCAGTGGCTTACTTGCTCGACGACCTATAAAAGCAGGATAGAGCAATAGAGTATTCAGAAAAATGAGTAACATAGAAAAAGCAAGCAGCCATCCAAAATGCTGTACGGGCAAGAAACCTGAAAAAGAAAGCACACTAAAGCCCGCAATATTAGAAATAGCATCGTAAGTGATGGCTCTTCCTGTGTGTGCGCTGGTGTGTAAAAGTGCGTTGTGAGTGGTTAGCGATTTACGGGCATCAAAAAAACTGACGAGATAATGTACGGCAAAATCAATACCAATACCTACAATCATGGCAGTAAGTAATGAAGTGCTGATACCCAATCGAATGCCAGTCATGCCCATTATGCCAAAAACCATAATGAGGGATACTAAAATGGGGAGTAAGGTGAGTAACCCTTTGAGGAGCGAGCGAAAAATAATTAAACAACTCAACAATACGATGAATAGGGCTAAGGCGATATTTTGAATTTTACCCTTAACAATGTAGCTGCCAAGCGCAATACGGTGCATAACGTCCCCCCCAAAGTTGATTTCTCCATTAAGTTGAGTAAAAAACGATGAACCTGTCTTTTGAATTTGCTCGTATAGCTCCTGATGTTGCTCTGGGTCAGATGATTTCAGGAATAGTTGCACCTTAGCTAGTTGATCATCTTCGGAACGAATGGCAAATACTTCGCTAGGGGTGGCAGACATTTCGTGCAGCATCAAATATTGGGCAATTTCTTCGTTTGTTGGCGTTGTTGTTGAGTTTTCGTTCATACTCTTATGCAAATGCTTCACCAAATCACCGTAAGAATAGCTGCTTCCCACATTCGGTAAAGTGTTGAGATAGTACTGAAAATCTTCCATTTCTTGAAAAAACTGTTCCTCCTTAATACTCCCGTAGTTGCTGGCATCTACTACAATATCCATGACGCGCACACCATTGAGTTTTTCGTTGAAGGTAGTTGCAGCCAATCGCCCTTCATGGGTTTTGGGAAAAAATTTCAAGTAGTCGTCGCCAATTTTAATTTGCCCCGCATAGAACAAAAACACAGGCATTAAAAGTGTGTAAAGCCCTATGATAACCCAACGATATTGCTGCGCATTGGTGGTAATGCGATGTAAAAAAGGCAATATGAAAGGGTCTGAATAATTTTTTTGCTTGGGCGTTGGTAGTAAAGCACAAGCGGCAGGTAGCAGCGTAAGGCAGATCAGTGTAGCCAAAGCAAAGCCTATCGCCCCAATAATACCAAACTGTTGAAGAGAGGTGATTTTGAAAATAAGCAAACTCGCCGAACTCAAAGATGAAGTTAAGCCAGTGATAACAATGGGCATTCCTATTTTTTGTAATGTAGCTAGGGCAAGTGCTTTTCGATCTTCTATTTTTTCTACCAAATTGTAGTAAGTATTCATAAAATGAATGCCGTAAGAAGATGCCACAGCTATCATAATGACAGGCAAAGCATTGGAAACAACAGTAATGGGTAGCCCTAAATACCCCATGATGCCCATTGTCCACACAATGCTCGTAATGACCATAGCAACGGGCAGTATTACACCCGATAAGCGACGGAAACAAATGAAAAACCCAATAAAAATGAGCACAATCGCAATGGCAATAAATCGTCGAAAATCGCTACTAATGCCTCTTTGAATATCCTCTACGAGAATAGGTGCGCCCGTGATATAAATTTTCTCTGGCGTAGCGTAGCTGTTGGCTAAATGTTCGATGGCATCATAGACTTCGTTACCATCAAAATCATCGTCCAGCACAGCAGCAATAACGGCTAAAGTTCCGTCGCTGCTTACTAAACGATTAACGACCGTGGCATTGTTTTCAACATCGGTGCGTAGTTGCTGCCAGTCGGCTTCTGTTTGAGGAATATCATCCAGAAAGCCTTTAGTTTCTAGTCCCCAACTTCGCTTGCTGACATTACTTACAGTAGCAAGGCTAAGGACTTCGTCAGGCTGCACATAAGGTATTTCCTGTAAGGCTAAAGAAAGTTGTTTTATTTTTTCGGCAGTGTTTGGGGTATAAATGTTATCCGCTTCAATACCTATCAATACGACACTGCGTTCGCCAAAGTGTGCTTTTACAGTTTCAATAGCTACGTTGATGGGGTCGGTTGATGGCAATTCTCCCGTAAAGCTATTACGTGTTTCTAGTTGGCGAATCCCCAAACCAATGATTACAGTGGAGAACAACAAAATGAATAGGGTCGCTTTAGGATAGCGAATGCTGAAATAGATAAAGTTTTTCATTTGGTGCATACTTTTTCACATTTGTAAGACAACACTTACAAAACGACTTAATAAAAGCATGCTTTTGTACTCAAAATATTGATTAACAAAAACATGCGCTTATTATCAGTTGCTTATGCTACAAATGTAGGGCTATTGTATATAGAGAAAACTACCCAAATGGGTAGTTTTGAGCAGCGCCAAGAAGACGCAATTAGATTTTGCTGTGTTAGCGTAGGTGTGAATACGAATTGTTTTCCCTTACTGATTTTGTCCATTCTATGCGACATGAACTTGACTTATCGCATTTTCTCCAATTTTCTTGTACTTTTTCTAGTAGAAACAACTCGCAACTCAATGTTAGCATGATCTATAAAAGGCATGATGTTGAAACTCTTTTTGTCTGTGTATTCATAGTTAAATGCATCCGGCACTAAAATTTCATCTACTTGATTGCCCTCCAAGAAATTATTGAAGGCATTTTGATTGAACCCACTAAAGATTTCTTTGTGAATACTATATACTTTTTCTTGATATTCTGTTTTAATGAGTTGAATTGTATTTTCAAATTCTTGATTGGTTAATTTTTTTAAGATGGCTGATCTATTCAAAAATAGCAACTCAGCAATAGCATCTCCTAGATTCATGCCATGTAAAAGAATGATGCGATAAGCAGTGCCGTCATAGCTATTGTCTAAGAATTTTTTAAGAATGCTTAATGAATTTACAGTGAAATCGGTTGGTATTAATATTGTTTTCATCATTGTAGTAATTATTTGATTGTTTTATTTAATACTACAAAGTTGCGACTTGCAAATTAGAGTGCTCTAAGAAGCAAATTATAATTGGATTATAATTAGTGGCTCTACATTAAAATTGGATTATAACCGTAACACGAATATTAGAAAGTAATTAAAACCGAGTAGGAATCAAGTTTAGTTCATTCGTTTTCAAATATTTGCAAGATTATTCTATTTTATAGAAGCCAATAGGTAGTTCTATTTTTACTGTGGTCCCCTCGTTTTCAACGGAATGCACCTTTATTTCTCCTCGATGCATCCGAATGATATTTAAGGTAAGCGGCAGCCCAATACCATACCCCTCATGATTTTTTGCATTGGAAGCTCTAAAAAAAGGATTGTAAATATACTTCATCTCTTCCTTTGGAATGCCAATACCTTTGTCTGCTATAGTGACCACTACTTTGTTATCAATAGCTTCGATGAATATTTGTACTGCTTTGTAATGAGAATACTTACAAGCATTACTTATGACGCTAGAAAATGCTAAATGCAACAGTTGTTCATTCCCTTTTACTTTTAATTTTACTGGCGTTTCAGGCAGCATTTCCATGTTGACATTAATTCTACTTTTAGGATGAATTTTTGTAATATTTTCCTTCACATCCCATATAAGTTGGTCAATACGCACTTTATCAAACTTCTGAGCTTTCCCATCAAAGCCTGTTTGTGCTAAAAAAAGTAATGCCCTAGTTTTAGCGTCTAGTTTTTCACTTTCCTGAAGAATAATACTTAATGCCATCTTATATTCCATCTGTGTTCTAGGTTTGGAAAGTGCAACATCTGCTTCGCCAATAATGGCAGTCAATGGTGTTCTTAGTTCGTGAGAAGCATTGCTTATAAAATTGTTCATCGTTTCAAAAGCAAACTCTATGCGGTCGAGCATATTGTTAAAAGTGGAGATAAGTTCACTCAGCTCGTCATTCTTATTCCTATCACTGAGGCGAAAATGTAGGTTTTCGGAAGTAATTTGATTCACTCTTGCTGATATCTTTCGGATGGGTAAGAAAAAATAGTAAGTGAAGTAAATGCTTAGTAGTAGGGCTACTAAAATAGAAATGAGCATAGAAATAATGGATATGTTAACAAGGTAATTGGCTTGATTAACGTCATTATCATTGCTTGCGCCAGCGATGATTACATATTGTTCACCTCCGTTTTTGTGTAAGATACCAGTATAAAAAATATGCCCCGAACGATAATTGGCTTTCCCCCGTTCGATGATGTTGCTAATAAAATGAAGTGGAAGTTGAGTTTGCTGAACAATTGTATCTGTCATTTTGGGATGACTGAGAGGAATCACATACTTTATCTCTTCTGACAACTGACCAAACAATGCTTGATTTCGCCCTTCGTCCAAAGTTCCCACGCTACTATCCGATTTGTTGTTAGTTGTTGATTTTGCAATAGCCAACGCTTTCACTTCAAGCAGTTGAAAGAAGCTTTCGTAAGCGTATTGGGTGGTAGTGTAATAAATGAACCCAATAATCATCAAGATAAGAGATAAAAAAGAAATGACCAGCAACATGGTCGTCCTGATTTGCGTGTTCATAAGCCTTAGTTAAGTAGATTTTATTACATATCCCATCCCTATTACAGTATGTATTAGTTTTTGGTCGGGATCATTATCCAATTTCTTACGCAAATAGTTGACATAGACATCTACTACATTTGTCCCTAAATCGTGATTCACGCCCCAAACTTCTTCTAAAATATCCATTCTGGAGAGTACTCGATTTTGATTCCTCATAAAAAAATGAAGCAAGCGGTATTCCGTACTGGTCAACGAAACCGGTTTATCATTTCTAGTAACGGTCTTTGTATAATCGTTCAGGATTAGATTATTTACATTTATTATGTATTCACTGTCAAATTGAGGCTCGGAGGTGCTACCAACCTCTGCTCTACGTAGAATCGTCCTTATACGTGCCACTAATTCGATGAATTTGAAAGGCTTAACCAAATAATCATCCGCACCAATACCCAAGCCATGCACAATATTTTCGGCAGTGCCTAGTGCCGTCAAAAACAAAATAGGCATACTACTATTTTCTTTTCTAATAGCCTTACAGACCTCAATACCATTCATTTCAGGCAGCATAATATCTAAGATGACAAAATCGTAACTGCTCTCTTGAAACATATTTAATCCCGACTTACCATCAAAAGCTACACTTACTTCAAAACCTTCTTCCGTTAAGCCTCGCTTAATAAAGGATACTACGTTAGCTTCATCTTCTACTAAAAGCAATTTAGTCATATCTTGGTCAGATTATTTTCATGTTGTTGAGCTAAAAGCAAAAATAAGATTGCTTATGTCGTTAAGTAAGCAAAAAAAATTAACTTATCATCGACACTACACCAAATTAAAAAAATCAACTATTCAACAGTGATACCATTTTAACTTTTTAACATTCAACGGGTTTATCATTATTAAACTAAAGTTAATCAATATTTGATTAAAAAAACCGTTTTTAATCAAAAACTATCTATTCAAGCACAACTCAACATGAAAAAAAGAACAAAATTTTTAGGACTATTTGGTGCAAGTCTTATCGCGGTTGCCTCGCTGGCGTTCTTTTGGAACAATGAGAGCAAATACTTTGAGATTGCTAAAAATATAGAACTCTTTGCCAATTTGTACAAAGAGATTAACACCTATTATGTAGATGAAATAGAGCCTTCTAAGTTCATGAAAATTGGTGTGGATGCTATGGTTAGTTCGCTTGACCCTTACACTAATT
>DAITMC010000213.1:0-6230 GCA_036835365.1 Saprospiraceae bacterium | reverse complement strand
TAAGGGAAAGATTTTTGAGGGGAAACGGAAGCACTAGCCAAATCTTTTGGTTTAGCTAAGCGAGGGGCTGTTTCGTTTTTTGGATTTGGTATTGATGGTGCACTTCAATATAGGAAGGAAGCACTAATGCTGCTTCTGATCACGGTCAGCATTAGTGCGAAAGATTTTATTTATTAATTATTCAAAATTACGTTTTTTTATGAAAAAATTAATTTCTTTTTTGAGTGCTGCTGCTATGGTAGTTGTCTTATCATCTAGTACATCCATTTCTGATGTTTCAAATACAGCAGGTATTATTGAACCACAGGGAAAGGAATGTAAAGTTTACAATGACGCGGGTGTTTTGGTTGCGGAATGCGCCAGATGTAACTGTGCAAAATTATTGGATGCAAGATAGTAAGTCTTGAACCACAAGGAGTTATAAACACACCAAGTTTATAACTCCGCTTTTACAAAATAAAAAATGAAAAAAATGAAAAAAACAATAATGCTAGTATTAGTTGTGTGTGCGCTAAGTTTCTTGCTTTTTTATAGCTCCGATGCTCAGCTTTCAGGAGAGGTTGTTTATAAATGGGAATCTAGAAATAGCCCTTATGCAACTTATATATACTATGATACACTTCGATTTGATAGGACTGATGTAACTTACACTTCTAAACACAAGACTTTTACTTGGAAGACTAATGAAGGTTACACTTTCTACCAAAATGAGGAAAACTATACTCAGTTTATAGATTTAGCGAATACCACTCAGTACACTAAGAGTTATAATACTGTAAAAAAAACTTTTGAATACAAACAACAAGCGTTGAAGAGCTATGATTGGAAACCGAAAAATGAGTTTAAGCAAATTGGAGATTATAAAGCTCAAAAAGCAACAGCGACAATACAAGATAATTATGGTGAGTATGTTTATATTGCTTGGTTTACTAGCGAAATATCCGTCCCATCTGGACCTACTGGTGTAGGTGGACTTCCTGGTTTAATACTTGAGCTAAAAAAAAATGGTAGAGGGCTATACACTTTTCAATCCATAGAAATGAAACCTGTCGGAAACCTTAAACCTGATCCTAGTATCATCTTCACACCTGTCGAAAGTAAGAACAAGTCAGCAGAAAAGAAGCGGAAATTGATTGAGACACTTAACAAAGATGGGAACTAAAGATGGTGTATAAGATAACTCGTGCGTTAATCCTTATTTTTTTGATTGCAGGTAGCAGTATTAGTTTGTTTAGTCAGGTGGAAATATTTGGTGTTTTGAAAGATAAAGATACTGAAGCACCTATTGCTTATGCTCAAGTGGTATTGTATCGGTATAAAACAACCGAAGTAGCTGCTTTTGCTGTTTCTGACGAAACAGGAAGCTATCAGTTGAAGCTGAGTGATAATCAAACTGTTGCATTTACCTTAAAAACCAATAGTTTAACGCACGAAAATATTGAAAAAGATGTGTATATTACTATAACGCGAGCCGCACAACGATTTGAAGTAAATCTTGCGCTTAAGGCGAAGACCTTATCATTGCCTGGATTAGAGGTAACAGAAAAGTTGCCTCCCCTTATTGTTAAAAAAGATACCATCATTTATACCACTGAATATTGGACAGACAATTCTGACCAAAGCTTAGAGGAAGTCCTCGCTAAAATACCAGGTTTTGAGATTTTATCGGATGGGGAAATAAAAGTGAATGGCAAACAAGTCAATAAAGTGCTTATTGACGGAGAAGAGATTACAGATGGCGGTGCAAGACTAATTACCAGAAATCTTGATCCGAATAAGGTAAAATCAGTGGAGGTGCGCTTTGATGAAGAAAACACTAAGTATAAGCGATCTTTGCTTAGTACCAACGATTTTGTAGTATTGGATATTAAGTTGAAAGATGACTTTAAAAAGTCTTTATTTAGTAGGGCTCAAGTAAATGTTGGAGCACAAGAACGTGTTTATCCAGGTGGTGTAATGAAAATATTTTCGTTGACGGATGTAAAAATGCTAGTGCTTGGCGAATGGGATGAGTTTGGGGATGAAACAATTTTAATTTCCGATATCAAAAATCTTGGTGCTGAGGAATTTTCCAAAATTGTAAGTACCCCTGCGGACTATCAACAATTACTTGAAAATCCATATTTTGCGGAAGAAGTATGGGGCTTCAAAGAATTTACAAGAAAACGCGTTGGTTCGCTTGGTGCAACCGGAAAAATTACCATTTCTCCTACCTTAGATTTGTTTATAGGTTCGTACAACAATACCTTGCTATCCAAAGCGCAAAAAGAAGTTGCTCAAAGTGTCATTACTACGCCCAGTAATGTATTTGGATTTCAAGAAGCGCAAATTACTCGCCTAGATCAGTCGAAAAATAAATTAGAATTGCGCTTCGACAAAACTAACCTTAAGCTAAGGTATAACATCAACGCTATATTAGCAGATTCAAAGCCTAGTCAGACTTTAGACGCAGATTCAAGTTTCTTTTACAAGTTTGATAGAAGCGTTCAATCCAAAGAATTTTACCAAAATTTATTCTTTGAATATCAATTGAAAAATCAAAATGGTTTTCACGTTTCTGCTACTAATAACTTTAGTTTTATAAACGCTGATAAAAATTTACAGCATAGCGACACTGATTTTACAGCTTTCTATGACAGTGGAAACATAACGCCCCTACCTCATCGCCTTCAGCAAACAACAGAGAGCAAGACTCAAAATTGGATATTAAATGGATTTTATAGAATGAACCTATTTAAGCAGCCTACTTCTATTGGCGTAAAATATTTGCAGAGCTATCTTACAGGGAAAAAAGCATTTTATACTGTGCAGGACAATAATAGAGAACAATTACTGAATAGCCCCTTTACCGCAGTAGAACAACAATTACAATTTCAACAAATAGCCCCTTACTGGGAAACTATACTATCGTTTTTGGGTATTAACTGGAGTAATAAATTGGGCATAGCCTATTCTAGATATCCACAGTTCAATACCACAACGACTAAACAAAAAACTATTTTTGAATGGGATACAAACGCCAATTATTATTTTGAAGACAAAAGCTACATCACTTTCTCTTTCACGCGAAATGTAGCTCCATTTCCGTTGTATCAACTACTACCAGGTCTTGAAATTCAAAATATTCAAACGGTTGCGGTGCCTGGTTTATTTCCAATTCTTCCAACCCCTCAAGAAGTAATTTCCTTCGATACAGGTATTTTTTCTTTTATTGAACAGGGAATAGCCCTAGACGGCTCTTACACAAGAGGAAAAGTGCTGAATGCGCCTTCTTTTTCAACCATATCAAGTGGGCTTTTTGCTTCCCAATATGATCAACTTCCTGCTAGTTATATTTTATTAGTTGGGAAAATAGCTAAAGTGTTTGACATACCATTACAAACTAAATTGGAGGTAAGCCATGATAGATTTAATCTTAACAATCGCCTTAACAACACAGAAACGTTTAGCACTTCTTCCAAAATAACCACATTTGACCATCGAATTTATACCACATTCAAAGACAAAAATTATAATGTGGAAGGCAGATTGAAGTTGACCCTATTTGGATTTGATAGCGAAACTGGCTTTGATGCACCAACTCAATATATGTACTCCGCTAATTTAAAGTATGAGCAATCTCTGCTAAAAAAGCAGCTACTACTTAACTTGAACTCACGATTTAATGCTTTTAGAGGTGAAAGTAATGCTGCATTAATATTAATAGACTTTAGCCTAAATTACCTTTATAGAGATATTCGTTTCTCGCTAATTGCTAATAATATTTTTGATAGTCCATCTTTTATCGTTCAACAAATAACCCCACTACTCTATCAGGCAGAAACTAGAGCTATTTTTCAGCGGTATTTTCGTTTAGGCGTACAATTTGACTTAAATTAGTTCTTTGATGGAATAGCACTAATCACAACAGTACGACAAGACATGGATGAAATAAAACCAAACTGTTAAAATTTTCTTAACAAAATGTTAAAGTTCGTGTCCCTTCGTGTCCCTTCGTGTCCCTTCGTGTCCCTTCGTGTCCCTTCGTGTCCCTTCGGGAGTAGGTATTGAAATTTTTAACATTTGTAATTGCAGTTCAAACCCATCATATTTGTATTAACGAAACAAGGGAAAGTATAGATAGAGCAAATATTGCCAAAATCACTAAAGTCTATTGTGCTTGCGGTGTGGATGATAAAGATAAAGAGGCTTCTATACCATATTATGAAAATGGTATTTACTATGAGACTAAGGCTTCAGAAAAACCTGATGAATCAGTAATAGTAATTAAAACGAACGAACGAACGAATAAGAATCGGGAGAGAAAGTAATATCATAGAAAAGAATGATTTTAGCTTGTCGAAAAGAATTGGTGAAAAGAACGGAGATGAATTCTTTTTAATAGGAGATTTCCCTGAGGAAGAAAAGACTAAAATATTACAAGATCCTTTGTTGAAATCAATGGCTTGTCAAAGAGATATCTACAAAAACAGAGAAGGAATGCAAAGACTTTTATGGAGCGAGGACAACGAAGGATGGTTTATGGGAGGTCCTGAAATCTCAGTTCGAGTAACATACTGGAGTGGTTCAATGTCAAATTCTGTTAACGCTATACATAATTTTGCAAGTGACGGTAAAGGGAAATGGCACTTGCTCAATCAAGATTTTCTAACATGGACAAGAACTGTTTACGGTGAAAATATGAAATATCATCTTAGCGAAGTGGATGGGTCGAATAATCAAAACAGGTTCACCGTTTCTTTCACAGTTGCCGTAAAAGATTCATCTGGAAATACAACTGCTACGCCTGGAGTTTCCTTCTCATTTGGCGATAATGCAGACGACCTATATGGAGAAACATTTGTAGATTACTGCGATTGGGTATCTCCTTCGACATGGGGAACACTATATACTTTTGGTAGTGGAGCACAAGGATGGATTAATGTATTTTAATTAATTACAAATTGTAGTGATGCTTTAAATAATTTTTGATTTAAAGCATCATTACATAAAAACAAACTAAATGAGAAAATTTTATTTTACTTTTTTTGCTTACTTATTTTGTGCTTCTTTATTGGCGCAGAAAACTACCCTTGAAACAAACTTTGGTGCATCTTTTGCTGGTTACGGCGATCAACATGGTTTGTATGGAGGATTAAAACCAAAGGTGGACTTGTATAAAGGCTTTTATGTTACAGCGCATTTTTCAATGGGCTATTCCAGCGACCTGAGGGTGTTTAGTAACCAAGATTTAAAGACTTTGGAAGGACTTCTTGTGTTGGATGAAAATGTGGAGAATTTTCCACTACAATACATTCAAGCTACTCTTGAATTGGGAACGAAAACAGTTAGCCCATCTACTGATTTTTATGGTTCTACATTTGCAGCTTTAGGAGTAGGAAAACATTTTACGATAGGCAAAAATAAGCGATTATTGATAGACTTTGATGGCGGAATGAGTTGGCACAAAAAGGAAGTAACTTACATTACTTTGGTGCAGCCGGGCATGTATGAAAGTATATTTACCAATGGAGTTATCCCTGTAACACTAGCCGTACCTTTGGTCATTTCTTACATTGATTATCTTTGGTACGTAGCTCCATCTGTGAAATATAAAATTAATGAGCATTTTTCAGCAGGTTTATTTGGCGTAGTTTATAGGAACAAAAGGGATATTACTTCATGTTATGGGCTTAGCTTGGAGACAATTATTTTCAAAGGTAAAGAATAAAACTTTACTTGTACTTGTTTCTTTCGTGTCCCTTCGAGAGTAGATATTGAAATTTTTAACATTTGCAAGTATGGCTCAAACCCATTATATTTGTATCAACGAAACAAATAAAATATTTTTGAGGGGAAACGGAAGCATTAGTAACATCTTTTATGCATCTCGAATACACTAGAGAATACTGGTCAAAAGAAACAGGTACTTTGAATTTTACGGGTATAAGTATTATGCGACCTTCTACTGATGCGGAAATTTCCAGTATAAGTATGAGATAGTGAGTAAAATTGATTTTATAACTGCCACTATATTTTGACTAAAATAGTGGCAGTTATGAATATATTATGAGATGAAAAATAATGCTAGACATCATTGGGTAAATAGTCTAAAAATTATCAACACAATTGAAAGACAACTAAACTTCTAGACCTATGAATACTAAAATTTTACTTTTATTAATATTATTCGGTGTTGGATGCCATGCTTTATTTGGACAATCACAGATAGATGGACGTGTATTGAATGA
>DAITMC010000212.1:0-6282 GCA_036835365.1 Saprospiraceae bacterium | reverse complement strand
TGTCAGTTGCTGTATTTTGGCAATTCGTTATTAACAATAATAATGCCAAAAGGCTACTCAGTGGCAATAATTTTTGCATGAAATCTAATTTTCTGTTTTATAAAATTGCTGTCATATTAAGAAAAAGCTCCTTCATAATATAAAACTACTACAATTCTGGATATAAAACAAATGGTGATACCTCGCCTAATTCCTCGTAATTATTGGCAGATTTTAAATCAGTAATTTTTACTTTAACGCCACCGATTTCATGTGATGTGGCTATTTTAGCTCCATTGGGTAGTTCAACCCAATCGGACCAAGTAGATTCTAAACCACCAAGGGGTAAAATCTTAACCCACATCTTCCATGCAATCGGTAAACCTGTCTCATCCAATAGCCAAACATAACTATCGCCAGGCGTTACTCCTCCGCTCGTGTAGGCGACCATCAAGCCTTGTCTGCCATCTTTCAATGTGACGATGCTGCGCTCTGTGCCCTCATCAAATGCTTTTGCTGGTGCGTTCAGCCAAAAAGAATCATTACAAAACGAACTCCATGCCGTGCGTACCAACTTATCTGCTCTTTTTCCCGATTGCTCTACGCCTTTAGTAAATGCCCTTCCTGAAATCGTATTTGGATTCAATAGTACTAAATGTTTACCCCATTCTACCGCTACTAAATGCTGTACCTTATCCCAAATAAAATGATTTTTGCCAGCAAAAGTCCATGCTACGATTCGTGTGGAATCCCACGCCGCTATGTTGATGGCTTGTAACATTTTCTTAGCCAATTCATCCGCTTCTGTGCTAGGCTGACCCTTTGGTTTGCTTTCATGTATGAAGACAATTATAATTGCGCTAATGGCTAATAAAATGCCAATACTTATGCCCAGCCATTTAAATAGTTTTAACATTACGTTATTTTTATTGATGGCAAAACTTCATTTTTTTAATTTTGTTGAAAAAATTGAATCATATTAAGCAATTAAAGTCAAATATCAAAAAATGTACGTATTGCGCTCCGCATTTGCCACTTGGTGCAAATCCCATTTTTAGTTTTTCTCAGCAATCAAAGATTGTACTGGTCAGTCAAGCACCAGGCATCTTAGCGCATCAAAAGAGTATTCCCTATCAAGATAAAAGTGGTGAGCGGCTTAGAAGTTGGCTAGGGGTATCGGATGAAGTTTTTTATAATCCCGCTAATTTTGCTATCTTACCGATGGGATTTTGCTATCCTGGAAAGGGAAAATCAGGTGATTTACCTCCTCGAAAAGAATGTGCTCCTATGTGGCATCAACAAGTTTGGGAGCAGTTGATAGAGGTCAACTTGGTTATTTTGATAGGGCAGTATGCCCAAAAGTATTATTTAAAAGATGAGCGTTTGAATAATTTAACAAATACTGTTCGTGCTTATGAAAACTATCTACCTCAATTTTTTCCTTTGGTGCATCCTTCGCCGTTGAATCAAATTTGGATAAAGAAAAATGAATGGTTTACTCGTGAAGTACTACCTGCTTTGAAAGCTAGAGTAGCTTTGATACTAAATGGAGAATAAACGATTAAAAATTTCGTTCATAGAACGCTACCACTCTGGAATCTGTTAGTATGTCGCTAGGCTTCAAGCGTTGATTGAGTACAATTCCTTCTAATGATCTACAACGGCTTAGGGCTACATAAGTCTGACCATATTCAAAAGCCCCTCTATCCAAATCTATGATTACATTGTCAAATGTTTTGCCCTGGGCTTTATGAATGGTGATTGCCCAAGCTAATTTGAGTGGATATTGAGTAAAAGTGCCTATTACTTCAGTTTCTATTTTGTGCATATCGTTGGTTGCTTGCTTGTAGCGTAAAATTTCCCAATCAACTGGTTGAACATCAATGTATCGCTGTTGCCCTTCTTCTACCATGACAGTAATGTTTTCAGGCTCTAGCTTTACAATTTTTCCAATAGTACCATTAACAAATTTTTTCTCGGAGTCGTTTCTGAGAAACATCACTTGAGCATTTAGCTTTAAGCGTAAAGCTAAATCCGTAGGAAAGAATTTGGGATTAAAGTCGCCTTTCACTTGTCCATAGTAAATTTGTTCTGGCAGTGGGAGGTCGCGCAAGGCTTGATTATTTATCTTATCCACCGTCGTATTCCTAGCAGAAAGTGTGATGTAAAATTCTGGTGTATTAAAATCGGGAATATACCTTTCATTCAAATCTTCTAAATCATCATAATCAATTTTATTGGTGCGCACCGCATCGAGCAAGCGTATAAAATATCGAGCTTCCTGACGGTAGATTTTCTTAAGCTCGAGCATACTCATCTGAAATTCAAGCAATACTTTTGCCGAAAAAAAGTAGGGGCTATCGTAATAGCTAGTGAAAAGCTGTTTTTCAATATCGTTAGCAATAACAGGGGGAAGTTGAAACAAATCGCCAAAAAAAACGACTTGAACCCCACCAAATGGATGATGATTTTCGCGGTTCAAACGAAGAAAATAATCAATGTTATCTAGCATATCTGCCCTCACCATCGAAATTTCATCAATAATTAGCAACTCGATGTTTTGAAATAATTTTCTATTTCTGTGTTTTTTTATATCCCTAGTGCTGATTAATTTTGGAGGAAAGCCAAAAAAAGAATGTATGGTTTGCCCACCTACGTTCAGTGCTGCCACACCTGTGGGAGCTAATACGACATTTTTTTTTCGTGTCGTATTCTTGAGAAGTTGAAGCAGTGTTGACTTCCCTGTTCCAGCCCTTCCTGTAACAAAGACGCTAGTATCTGTTTTTTCTATTAAATCTAGCGCATACTTAAAATCTTCACTTAATTCTAAAACCTGCAAAATTTTACCATTTTATAATCGCTTTACTAAAAATAAGTATACAGGAAAATGATCACTATACCCATCCAAGTAAGTATCACCTGCATGCGTACGCAAGGGATAACCTTTGAATTGACCTTCTTTTTGCAATAGGTAAGGCTTATTAAAAATTTGAGCTTTATAAAATTGATAACCTCCAATGGGCGTTACTAATCCAAAAGAAATAATAAGTTGATCGAATAAGTTCCAAGCATCTTGATACGCCAAAGTGCCAATTCCTTTTTTGTAAAAATCTTCCATTGGATTATATAAATCACCTGCATTTAGCTTTTCTACGTTCCTTTTGCACCCAAGTACTTTCTTGACACTTGAACTAACGGGGTCGTCATTCAAATCCCCCATGATTATGATTTTTGCGTTTATGTCTTTACTCATTAGAGAATCTACTGCTGATTTTACAACACTAGCACCCGCTTCTCTTAAATGACGGCTAGCTTGTTCTCCACCTCTGCGCGAGGGCCAATGGTTAACAAAAATATGTAAAGTGTCACCATCAAAGACACCTGAGACCATCAAAATATCTCTAGTGTATATCCTTGAGCCATCTTCGTTATAAATTAATAATGGCAGTGCCTGACTATTAAGTACACTAAAATATTTAGGTTGATAAAGTAAGCCAACATCAATTCCTCTTTGATCAGGCGAATCATAGTGCACAATTTCATAATTGCGATTTATGATTTCAGGTTGTGTTATCAAATCTTCTAATACCCTTCTGTTTTCTACCTCTGCTACTCCTAAGATAGCTAACCCATCTGGCGTTACTTCTGTTCCTATTTGAGCAATAGCAGTAGCCATATGATTTAACTTCTTTTGATAAAGTTCTTCTGTCCACAACTTCGAGCCTGTGGGGGTGTATTCACTATCGTTAATGATAGGGTCATCCTCTGTATCAAATAAATTTTCTAAGTTGTAGAATCCAACACAGCCTACTTTCGCTTCTTGCTGAGCGGCAATAGTATGAAAAAACAGAACAGAACATAATAAGAATACCCACTTCATGGTTAAGAAGAATTATAAATTTTGTCAAATAACAAACTAAAAATTAGGACGAATACGGCTTGATAAAGTAACTTTCAAATCGCATTCGCCTGAATATTGGTTAAGGATAACCAAGTTTATGATGCACTGATTAAGAGCCTAAATAATTTTTTAGCAATTTACTACGGTTGGCAGTGCGTAATTTATTGATAGCTTTATCCTTAATCTGACGGACGCGCTCTCTAGTAAGCCCAAATTCCTCACCAATATCTTCCAATGACATAGGATGTTCATAACCAATGCCAAAGTAAAGTTTTATCACACTTGCCTGCCTTTCTGTTAAGGTACTCAAAGAGCGTTCAATTTCTCTTCTGAGCGACTCTCGGTATTCCAATTCTTGGTCAGTTTTTGGCGTTGAGCTATTCTCAAGCACATCTAGCAAAGAATTATCTTCTCCTTCCACAAAAGGTGCATCCATAGAAACATGCCTCGCAGCAACACCTAGTGTTGTTTCCACTTCTTCGGTTGGTATCTCCAGTAATTCTGCTAGTTCTTCCGCCGAAGGTTCGCGTTCAAACTCTTGCTCTAGCTCTGAAAAAGCCTTATTTATTTTATTTAATGAACCTACCTTGTTTAAGGGTAAACGAACAATCCTAGATTGCTCTGCTAAGGCTTGGAGTATGGATTGACGAATCCACCACACAGCATAAGAAATGAACTTGAATCCTCTCGTTTCATCAAAACGCTGTGCCGCCTTAATCAGACCAAGATTACCTTCATTAATCAAATCACTCAAAGAAAGACCTTGATTTTGATATTGTTTTGCCACAGATACCACAAATCTTAGGTTGGCTTTAGTTAACCTTTCCAAAGCAACAGGGTCTCCTTGCTTAATCCGCTTTGCTAAATCGACTTCTTCTTCTGGAGTAAGCAAATCTACTTTTCCAATTTCTTGCAAATACTTTTCAAGAGATTGACTTTCTCTGTTGGTAATGGATTTTGTAATCTTTAATTGTCTCATGCAATTTTAATCATTTAAAAAACAATAGCTTATACGTAAAAACAGACTTTGAAGAGTCGCTAACAAAGCAACTCATGTCAATTAAAATCCAAATTTTCACGGGAAATTGATGTAAAATTAATCGAATTCATATTAATATTCAGCAAGAATATTGATAATATACTAGATAAATTGCCTGTCCTTCAGGATAGTTCAATCAAAACACAAAGATTTATGATTAAGACGCAAAAAACACGTATAAGTTGCTTGTGGAAAGGAATAAAGTTACACATTAAGCAATTTTATTAAATATAGATGCTTTATATTCTCTAAAAAAAGGGGAAATTCACGTTTGTTTTTTGCGTTAATAATAAGCGAAGCAATCAATGCTTTATTGTGAAAAGAAAATACCCGTAGTGACTTATGAAAAATATGTGTGTATTGTTATTTATGTTGATAACGATTCGTTTAGATGCGCAAGTTTTACTGCCAGTCAAGCAAGGTGGAAAATGGGGACTAATCAACCCAGAAGGTAACTTAAAAATTCCGCCTTCCTATGCTGCACTGAATATACATAATGAATATGGTTATGTTGTAGCACAAAAGAAAGATAAATTAGGGCTGATTGATTATGAAGGAGAACAAATATTACCTATTGTTTACGATGAAATCAATTTATTAAACAAATATTTTTTTGAGGTGCTTGACCACAAGGAGTGGAAATTAATCAACAAAGCTAGAGCTATTTTATTGAATAATTATGAAGACTTAATCTTATTGAACGATGAGTTAATCGCATTTCAAGAAAATAAATTATGGGGTGTTGTTAGTCAAAAAGGAGAAAAAATAATACCTCCAAAATTTGATTCCATAGCATATAAGAAAGATTATATAATTACTTATAAATCTGATAAGTTAGGTTTATATACAAAGCAAGGAAAACATATCCTTGACAACATCGCCATACAAATAAAATTCATTCATAAAAACTTAATTTTATTCCTAGTCAATGGTAAATGGGGAGGAATAAACCAAGAGGACAATATATTATTTCCTCCTTCATTTCAATACTTTACGCTAAATTTACCTTACTATTTAGAGTTAGGGAATGAAGATAATATAGCTATTTATTCTTTATTGGATAATAGTTTAATCCATATTAATAGAGTTAAAGGAAATCAAATAGAACCTTTCTCGAAAGATTTATTTTTACTCAGAAAAGATACTTATTGTGGTCTTCTCAATAGAGAAGGTGATATTGTTGTACCTGTTGAGTATGAAGAAATAGTACACTTTTCTACTGAACTATTGAGGTTTAAACAAGATAATAAGTGGGGAATTATTGATTATGTAAATAATAAGATACTCCAGCTAGAGCTAGATTACATCGCTCCATTACAAAAAGGTATAAGCATTATTAAAAATAATAATAAATATGGTTTAC
>DAITMC010000211.1:0-6282 GCA_036835365.1 Saprospiraceae bacterium | reverse complement strand
CTCGAACCATGGACCCTCTGATTATGAGTCAGATGCTCTAACCGACTGAGCTATGAGACCTATTCATTTCGGAATGCAAAGATACGCTTCTTTTTTCAATAAGTCAAAATTAAGGAGAGAATTTTAGACTCATTGAAAATTAAACTTAGGGCAACCCTACGAAAGTAGGGATAAAGAAAGAATAATGGAATATGTCATCCCTTCGGGATTAGTTTTTACTGACTATCCTTGTGCTATAATTTTCCACCCTTTCAGGGTTTTTGTTGGTTGGAGTGCTATGGGTACTATTAACTTCCTCGCTTAATGCTCCGAATTTTGTAAGGTCTTTTTTGCTGCGACTCAAAGTAGGTACGCATTTGAATTTCTACGACAATACCAATCGTAATTAACTGAATGCCAGCAATAACGAGCATAAAGCCAAGAATTAATAAGGGACGCCCCCAAATATCTTCACCTAATATTTTTAGCACACCGAAGTAAATATTGATTAGTACCCCAATAAAAAATAAAAAAACTCCAGCATTACCAAATAAGTGCATTGGCTTTTGCAGGTAGCGTTTGAAAAAGAGCATCAACAACAAATCGCTCATCACTTTAAACGTTCTGCTTAAGCCATATTTTGATTTGCCAAATTTTCGAGCATGGTGCTTGACATCAATTTGAGTCATTTTTGCCCCTTCCAATGCTGCCAAAACAGGGATGAAGCGATGCAATTCACCATAAAGTCCCAAATCTTTAGCAATTTCTGCCTTGAACACTTTTAGCGCACAGCCATAATCTTTCAATTTAATGCCTGAAGAAGAGCGAATAATGTAGTTAGCAATCGCACTAGGCAATTTGCGTATAATGGCTTTGTCCTTTCTATTGGCTCTATTGCCCAGCACGAGGTCATAGCCTTGTTCTTCTGCAATTTTTAGCATGGTGGGGATATCGGTAGGGTCATTTTGTAAATCGCCGTCCATAGTTGCAATATATTCGCCATGTGCGTAGTCAATGCCTGCCATTAGCGCTAAACTTTGACCATAATTTTTGCGAAATTCTACTACATGTAAATGTGGATGCGAAATGGCATGCAGTTCCTTCAAGGTATTGTCCGTAGAGCCGTCGTCCACGTAAACAATTTCGTACTCATAGTCTTGCAAGGCACTAGAAATCCATTCAATTAAAGGACGAATATTTTCTGCCTCGTTATACACAGAAATGACGACCGATATTTTTGGCTGCATAAGTACAGGTTGCGCGTGATAAATTTTGAATTGAATACTAAGTTTTGATTTTCAACTATTTAATCTTATTGTTATCAAGCTCCTTTGTTAAATTTTCTAATTTTTTTAGCACTCACCCTAGTTAAAGTAGTTTTTTCTATTTTACGCAGCAAAAATAGTGGAAATTATGAGAAATTATTGCTTTATCCTTCTGATGGTACTATTGACCAACTGTCGTTCTAATCCTATTAAGCGAAATCATATTTTGACAACAGCGATAGCAGATACTGCAAGTGTTGAAAATGTTGACAAAAAAGAAGCGCAGCTGTTTGCTATAAGCCCCAAAGTGTTGGATTACGATACTTTGCAGTGGCTAGACGTTGCTGATTTAGATGCCTCTATCATGATGGATTTGAAATATGCTACCACTGATAATTTTGTAAAAAGCCAGATGTATGAATGTGGGCGATGTTTTCTTCGACCAGAAGTGGCTAAAGCCATAGTTGACATTCATAAAGAATTGAAAGACCAAGGTTATGGTATAAAAATGTTTGACTGTTATCGTCCTAGACCAGTGCAGTGGGCATTATGGGAAAAAGTGCCTGATGCAAGATATGTTGCCGACCCTCGAAAAGGCTCTATGCACAATAGAGGTAGCGCAGTAGATTTGACCCTCGTAGATGCTAATGGCAATGAATTAGATATGGGAACGCATTTTGACTTTTTTGGCAAAGAAGCCTACCACGATTACAATAATCTATCCAAAACGGTACTAGACAATCGGAAATTGTTAAAATCAACGATGGAGGCGTTTGGTTTTAAGGCTATTCGCACGGAGTGGTGGCACTATTCCTACAAATATCAAAGCTACGAATTGTCAGATATGGTCTGGCAATGCAACAACAAATAGCTATTTTTGAGTTATTCATCGAATAAAGCGCCTTGCTCTCCAGTGCCGATAGAAAGCGTAAGTGCTTCCACTTTGAGCAACTTTTGTTCGGCTAGTTTATTGCCTAATGCTTTCCATCCTTTGATGTCAATGAATTTAGCTACATCTAAGTCGGCTTCTTCTTTTTTGCCTTTGTTATTGATCGTGTAACGAACATGAGGGGAGTTATCCACTGTGGCAAAATAAAGTTTGGAATCTTTATGATCTGTAATGAAAGAAAAACGCTGCTTTTGGGTATTGGTTTCTACTTTAAAACGCTTCACTAAAGTCCAACCCTTATGACCATCATAGTAAATAGTGCTAATGATATCTTCGTCTGAGAATTGTCCGATATGAACAATTTCATTTGGGTCAAAGCGATTGCTCAATTCAAAATCGGTAATTTCGTAAGTACCATCCTTATAAATGGTCAAAATGGTATCGCCAGTGTCGAAATTGCCTAAGCAAGCGCCGCGCTCGTCCGTATTTAATCTACCACTTACTTCGTCCATGTAAATGGCAATCGCTCCTAAAGTGGACTGCCCAACAGATTTTTGTGAAATTTTGCGGACAGGATATTTCGTTAAGATATTACCTTGTGAGGTTCTGCCTTTAATGCCTAATTCCGCAAAATCAAAGTCAAATATTTTAATTTTTGCCTTTGAACCTTGAGATAGCTGCACCGTAACCGTTTCTGACTCACCGTTAGGATTGGCTGTAAAATACAATACTTTTGAGCCTTTTGCACCTTTGGTTAAATCGTATTCTCGGTCTCGAGTGATAGCAGAAACGTTAAATCGTTTTACATAAGTTCTACCTGTTTCGCCGTCTAAATAAGCTAAGTTGTAAGTGGTACGTTCGTCGCTTTTTTTCCAAATAGCGACATGAATAAGGTCTTTACCTACAAATTGTTTATCAGAAATGCGTGTAACTAGGAAGTTACCATCGCGTCTAAATACGATAACGTCATCAATATCAGAGCATTCGCTGATAAAATCGCCTTCTCCTCGCTTTAATCCATGCCCAATAAAACCTTCCTTAAAGTTAGCATATAGCTTAGCGTTATTAAACACGACTTCAGTAGCTTGGATAGTGTCAAATTGGGTAATAGTTGTTTTTCGTTCTCTACCTTTGCCATATTTTCTTTTAAGCTCTTTGAAGTAATTAATGGCAAATGCGGTCAAGTTAGCTAAGTCGTATTTTACTTGTTCAATCTCCTTTTCTAATTCTAGTAAGCGTTCATCCGCTTTGAATTTATTGTACTTAGAAATACGTTTTATCTTGATTTCAGTTAACTGCACAATGTCTTCTCTGGTAATCTCTCGCCAAAGTTTTAGTCGTTTGTCTTTAGGTGATGGCGTTTCGTTCGGCGTAACGACATAGCGTTTAAGTGCAACACCAATAATGTCAATGGCTTGCTCAAAATCTTCTGCTTCTTCTATTTGGCGATAAATCTTATGTTCAATGAATATTTTCTCTAAACTAGCAAAAAACCATTTTTCTTCCAGTTCACTCTTTTTAATTTCTAACTCCCATTGAAGCAATACCTTAGTTTGTTCTGTAGAAGCACGAAGCAGTTCTTCGATAGTAAGAAAGTGAGGTTTATCATCAATAATGACACAAGCATTTGGCGAAATGGATTCCTCGCAACGCGTGAAGGCGTAAAGGGCATCCATCGTAACTTCAGGCGATACACCAGGCGCAAGCTCTACATAAATTTCGACTTCCTGGGCAGTGTTGTCCTGTACTTTTTTAATTTTGATTTTACCCTTATCGTTTGCCTTTAAGATGCTATCAATCAAAGCATTCGTAGTAACACCATAAGGTAAATCGCGGATGATAAGTGCTTTTTTATCTACCACTTCAATTTTGGCACGCACTTTCACTTTTCCACCGCGTTTACCATCTCGATAGTCTGCAATATCTATCAATCCACCTGTCATAAAGTCAGGATAAAGTTGAACATTTTTACCCTTTAGCACGTCAATAGAAGCCTCAATTAATTCATTAAAATTGTGTGGCAATATTTTAGTAGAAAGCCCTACGGCGATACCTTCCACGCCAAGTGCCAGCACCAACGGAAATTTCATAGGTAGTGCAATCGGTTCGCGCTTCCTACTGTCGTAAGTAACCTGCCAGTTGGTCGTTTGAGCATTGAAGGCTACCTCTAAAGCAAATTTTGTCAATCGCGCTTCAATATATCTAGGTGCAGCTGCGCTGTCGCCAGTGCGATAGTCTCCCCAGTTTCCTTGACAATCAATGAGTAAATCCTTTTGCCCTAAGTTTACAAGTGCATCACCAATGGCAGTGTCGCCATGTGGATGGTATTGCATGGTTTGCCCAATTACATTGGCGACTTTATGATAACGTCCATCGTCCATTTCTTTCATAGCGTGCAATATGCGACGTTGTACGGGTTTCAAACCATCTAATGCCAGGGGAACAGCACGTTCCAAAATCACATAAGAAGCATAATCCAAGAAATAATCTTGATACATGCCATTCAAAGAAAATACTCGACCATTGCCGTTGAGGGTATCACTCATTTTGAATCAAAATGTTTTAGAATGCAAAATTAAAACAAAAAATTGTAAGTTGATGAAAAAATTGAGACCATCCAATGTGGTCAATTTTGATGATTGATCACATCGGATCATTGAATTTATTTTTTTATGAACGCCAAACCATTTGGTTTTGCGATAGTTTGTAGCGCATGGTATGGAATCGTAAACTCCTGCTGCCCCATAGCATAAGGTGCGATTTCATACGGATTGAAGATAAAGGTGATGCCTTCCTTAGTTAAGGCAAAATTATCGTTCATTTTAAAGTCATTATTTTCGATAATAAACCCTGCATCGTTTAGGGTTTGATTTTTAGGAATTTCCAAAGTGCGTTTTAAGTAGTCTTCTCCAATTTCATTTAAGCGTTGCTCATACTCTGGCTCAAACAAGTCATTCAACGTAATCAACTTCCCCGAAACACGATCATAATTTTCGTAAACGGTTGAATAGTAGCCATGTGCGCCCCCTGTAAAGGTATAGAAATCGGTACTGATGACAAATAATTCTTCATCGTTGCGCACTACTTTCTGCTCGTAACTTTTTGACCAAGCTCCCATTGGATAAAGCTCATTTTTTTCTTTTAGATATTCTTCGATAAAACCATTGGCGTGAGCTTCTACGTTGGTGTATTCATCGCCGCGAAGTAGGTCAATAATTTGCTCATTAATTGCCTTCATCACATATTCACTACCACTGGTTACTTCTACAAAAGTGGCAGTGAAATAAGAACAAGCCTTTGTATCAGTAGGCGTGCAGTTGGGTTCGTCCTTGCGAATTGTTTGTAGCGTGTAAGCTAGGGTGTCCAATGTTTCCGTAGTAGTTGTATTTTCTTCAGGCTTATTTTGGCAAGAAATACCAAGAAATATTGCGCAAAAGAGGATTAAAGCAGTCATTTTCATCATAGTTGTTGAATTTTAATTTTTTAAAAAAAGGATACTCCACTTTGAATTAATTAGCGAAGTTAATAGCTTTCGCACTTAATTAAGCTATAATGACAAATATAAAATCCAAATTGCGTGTGTTGAAAATTGGTGGAAAAGTGTTAGAAAATCCATCACAATTAAGCCATTTATTAGCACAATTTGCTTCATGGCAAGAAGAAAAAATATTAATACATGGTGGAGGCAACAAAGTCAATGAATTATTAGAAAAATTAGGTATTGCCCCTAAAATGCACGAAGGAAGACGTATCACAGACGAAGCCGCCCTTGAGGTCGCCACTATGGTCTATGCTGGGTTGACCAATAAAACAGTGGTGAGTCTGTTACAGTCTTTAAATTGCAATGCGATTGGGCTTTCTGGTGCAGATTTGAATACGATTCAAGCACATAAAAGACAAGTGAACGATATTGATTATGGATTTGCTGGCGATATTGACGAGATTAGTGTAGAAAATATTCAAGCCTTGCTGCACATAGGAGCAATACCTATATTTTGCGCCATCACTCACGACAAAAAAGGGCAACTGCTAAACACCAATGCAGATACCATAGCGGCAACCCTAGCCATTGCAATGGCGCAAGTCTATACAGTAGAACTTATCCTTTGCTTTGAAAAGCCAGGTGTACTTTTGAATGCCGAGGACAAT
>DAITMC010000210.1:0-6290 GCA_036835365.1 Saprospiraceae bacterium | reverse complement strand
ACCCCAAAGTCCTGCTCAAGTTGTTCATTTATGGCTATTTGAACAGTACCCGTTCCTCTCGGGTGCTTGAAAAAGAATGTAGTAGTGTGAAAATACAAACCTCACTTAAAAGGGGCTAAATCAAGTCATTTTTTAGTGGTTTTGACTATTTTGAGCAAAATTTCGGGGTTGTGCAACAGGCACTGCTGTTGTTGTAAGCAGTTATCTTTTTATTAACTTGTAGATTGTCCGATTGCCATTGTTTAGAATGTTCAAATAGTATATCCCCGACTTGGTTTCAGGCATTTTTATAGTTTCCATACATTTACCTTCTATAATTTTTCGCCCTAAAAAGTCATAAATGATGAAGTATTCATCACCAAGCAGATTCTCAATAAAAATTTTATCCATAAACGGATTCGGGTAAATTTTATAAGTTTCTTCGAATAAATGCTCTTTAATAGTTGTCAAAGATGTGCAATAACTAACATCAATTTCGCTGAATAGATTTGGGTCTCCGTTTGGGTCTTCGACTGTATTAGCCATCATTGAAATTTTAACAATTTCATCACTTGTAGAAAAACATAGTTGGTGAAAGTTGTCATTATCATTTATATCTGCGATTGAAATAGGTGCATGCGGAATAAGAACGCCTGAACTATCAGAATAACCGATATAGTATTGGAATAAGTCAGATTCCGTATCACCACTTATGTATGGTGTAATACCTCCATCCCAAGCTACCTGTATAGTTTGAATTCCTGAGCTGCATTCATTCAGACTACCATCAATTTTTTGAGCAAAGAATAAACTTGGGCCGTCAGAAAGAGGAATAACATTTGTGGTAGAAAGACCATTCAGGTTTATGATTTCTGAGCAAGCGGACTCACCGGGTAAAGTATTGATTGTAAATAAATCACCAACAACTCTTACCTCCACAGGTGGATTAGTGATAGCATTCCCCAGTTCACCGATTAAAAGTACGGTTCGATTTTCTCCGTTTTCATTTGCTGGTGCCAGAACAGCACATATAGGTATATGTATCGTGCCAAGGCTATCCACGACTTCAAAATCAGATGCTGATAAACTGGATGCATCTATTGGGAATTTAAAATTCACAGGCATTCCATCCATCCCTGATGCTCCTGGGCATATAAGATTTGCATTAAAAGGTAAGGCATTATCAAGGCCAAAAAAGGCTGAAACAAGTATGGTACTATCTTGTGATTTAGCACAATTTGCAAATGTGATAAATACTATTGCTGGTATTAAGTTTTTTACTTTCATATGAGTATGGTTTGTTTAATTGATTACAATGGTCAAGTATAAAAGCAGTAGCGGATTTCGAAGCACTTACTTTCAATTTAGCACTGAACCCGCCATTTTGCCAAACTGCGGTTAAGCACAGTTTTGTTTGTTACTACTCTTTTACTTTTTGTTTTTCTCTTTTCCAATTGCCTTTGAAATACTCAACCAAAGGTCGAAAGTTAATTATTAATGGATTGTTACTAAAAAACCTGATGTTACTCCATGTTTAATCTTTTCTTCTTCTCTGTGATAAGTTTCAAATAGCTTCTCGAACAAGATTAACGTACAATTTTCTCTTGCTTGTTTCTGAACAAAAATTTGAAAATTACGGGGACAAAAATGAGTAAAATTACAGTTCCAAAAAGAAGACCAAAAATAATAGTAATAGCCATCGGTGACCAAAGTGCTCCTCCACCTGTCCAAAGAGGCACCATACCACAAGAAGTAGTAAGCGTGGTAAGCATAATAGGACTGAAACGATCGTTAGCCGCTTTTTTGATACTTTCCAGCAATCCCTTTCCTTCGTCTAATTCACTACCCATTTTATCAATCAGAACAATTGCATCGTTGATGATAATCCCTGCTAAAGAAATTATACCCAAAAAGGCAGTAAAACTAAAAAAGGAATCTGCTGCCAAAAGTCCTGCAGTAACACCTACTATAGAAAGCGGAATAGTCATAAAAATAATGCTTGCTTTCCGAATGGAATTAAACTGAATAACCAATAAAAGAATAATAATAAAAAATGAAAGGGGTAAATTAAGTAGAACTGCTCCCATGGCATCATTACTGCCTTCGGCATCTCCTCCATATTCAAAGGTGTATCCACTCTTCCAGCTTTTTGATTCTTCGTTCATCATGGGGCGGATTACCTGATTCATTATATCGCTAGCGAGGTAACCATCTGCCACGCCTGCTTGAATAATCAAATTCCGTTTGAGCTTGCGCCTTAATATTTTAGAATACTGCCAAGGAACTTCAATTTCTGCCACTTGAGATAACGGTACACTTGTACCTCTAGCTTGCGAAAAAACATTCAGGTTCTTAATATTTGAATAAGCTAAGCTTTCACTTCCTTCTCGTTTCATCGTAATAGGGATGCTTTGATTTTCATCCCGAAATTCCCCCACTTCAAAACCATCTAAAGAGGTAAGCAATGAAATGGCAACGTCCTGATTGGTAAGACCCGACCTGGACAATTTATGCGCATCTATTTTTATATATAACTTTTTGATTCGCGATCCCCAATCATCCGTAATATTGATGACTCCTGGAGTTTGAAAGAGCTTGGTTTTAACCCTATCTGCAATTTTGAATAATTCATCTGGGTCATCTCCAGTAATTCTAATTTCAATGGGTGCTTCAGCACCACCTGACCCTACCAATCGGCTGATTTTAATTTCGGCATCAAGCAAATTTTTACCAGCAAAATCCCTTAATTTACTGATTACGATATCATTAGCAAAATCTGAAGTGGTATTGATGAGCATATGTGCATAAGACGAATTTGGCTCCCCAGCAAAATAACCTAAATCATAAGCCTCAGGTCCTTTGCCAATATAGGATGACCAATTAATAATGCCTTCATCCAACTTTTCATTAATCAACAAACTGTCCTTAATAAAATTTTCAAGAAGCGCAACTTCAGAATCAGTTGTTTCTATTTTAGTGCCTAATGGATAGTTTACATCTACTATCACCAAATTTCTATCGCTTGGTGGCATAAAAATACTTGGAATGAAACTAAATCCAATAATTGAAATGAAAAATAGCACCGTGATAGCTGTAATGGTGAAAAAAGGTTTATTCAGTGCCCAATTTAGAATGGTGTTATAATAGCCTCTTAGATAGTCAAATATGGTTTTATGTGGCTCTGCATTTTTGTGGACTTTCAAGAGCGCAGTCCCAAAAAGAGGAATGATGGTAAACGCCATCAGCCAGGAAGAAAGCAATGCCATCGTGATAACCAAAAATATATTTCCCATCATATCCCCCATGGGGCCATCAGCTAAATAGAAAGATAGAAAAGCCGCACAGGTGGTTAATGATGAAATAAGCAGTGGCGTCATAAACTCTTTGGCAGAATTTACGGCTGCCTCAAATTTTGATTGCCCTTCTTGCAACTTTTCAAGAAGCGACTCCACCATTACGATGCCATTGTCCACCAACAACCCCAGAGCCATAATCAAGGAAGCGAGTGTTACTTGATTTAGCCCAACCCCAAACAATCCCATCAATAAGAAAGTAAGAATCATAGTACCGGGCACTAAACTGGCGATGATGACACCTGCTCTCCACCCCAGCACAAGTAATACAACCAAAAGAACGATTACAATACTTTGTAATAAATTACCTATGAAAACTTTGATTTTTTTTTGAACTTCTATATCCTGAGAGGCTATGCGCAGTGCATTGATTCCAAGGGGCAGTTTAGTCTCATTGTAATCATTAATGACATCATCAACATCTTTTCCTAATTCAATCAAATTGGCTCCTTCTTTTACAGAAACATATAAGGCCAGAGCCTGATTGCCATTGATTCTAACAATAGATTCTTTCGGGGAAACATAGCCTTTATGAATGGTAGCTACATCTCCTAATAGTACTGTTTCGCCTTGGAATCCGACGGGTATTAGCAAATTTTGGATGGATTCGATGGATTGAAAGTTTCCAGATGATTCCAAAATGATGCGTTCATCCTCGAGATTGATTTGCCCCGATGGGATGATGATATTACTTTCAGAAATAGTGTTTTGCAATTGCCCTGCCGTTAGTCCTACTTGAGCCAGTTTAGCATCATTATATTCGATATAAACTCGCTCTTCTACCTCGCCTCCAATAATGACTTTGGCTGCGTCGTCAAGTGCTATCAGGTCATCTCTAAGCTTGTCTGCATAGGTTTTAAGTTCATTATAGTCAAAACCCCCATCCGATTCCAAACCTACGAAAATACCATACACTACCCCAATATTCTCATCATTGAGATTGGGTCCATAAATACCATCGGGGAGGTCTTTTTTTATGTTGTCGATTTTTCTTCTGGCCAAATCCCAAAGAGACTGTAATTTATCTGCGGGGACATCGTCCCTGATGACCATTTTTACAATGGAAACGCCTGTTCTGCTGGTACTTGATATTGTTTTAACTTCAGGTATTTCTTGTAAAACCTTTTCTACTCTATCACTAATAAGCGTTTCCACACGTTCTGGGCTGGCTCCTGGAAAATGTGTGATGATGGTAGCTATACGGACGGTAAATGGAGGCATACTATCTCTTGACAGATTGCTATATTCCAAAAGCCCCATTATGACCACCACCACTAAAGTAAGTAGTGTAATCCGATTATATTTGAGCGAGAATCCTGTTAAGTTCATAATGATTAGTTTTCCAAGAGTTTCACTTTTTTTCCATCGTATAAGGCTCTAAGACCTGCAACAGCAACAAGATCGCCATCACTCAATCCTTTCTTAATGATGTATCCGTCTGATGAAATATCGCCTAATTCGATGGCAGTCCTTTTTGCAATATAAACCCCATTTTCACCATCTGGAATGAGTTTGAATGCATAATTGCCATCCGTTCCGCTTGCTATAGATTTTATTGGAGCAATGATTTCATTCTTTGATGTGCCTTTATCAGGATTCAATATAAAATCAACTTCAGCTACCATTCCTGGTCTTATTTCATCTACTGGATTCAGCAACCTAAGTAGGACCGGATAGGTAGTTGATTTTTCAGATGCGAAAGCTATTTTTTCTATTTCTGCTTTAAATACTTGCTCAGGAAAAGACGGGAATATGATAGTAGCTTGTTGACCTAATTTAAGTTTATTAATAAAAACTTCAGGAACGTTTACTTCCACTTCCGGACGGCCAAGCGAACTCACTTTGGCAATGAGCATACCCGCATTTGCCATCTCATTAGCCTCCACTTGAACGGCTGTAATAACTCCATCCATAGGCGATACCAAACGAGTATAACTCACTTGATTTCCTGCAGCTTTTAATTGTTGGTTTGTTGTATTAATTTGTGATTTTGCGGCATCATATTGTGCTTGTGCAGCATCCATCGCTGCTTTTGCCTGCTGGTATTCACTAAGTGCCACGCTATTATTTTCATACAGTTTTGTTACTCTATCGTAGGTTGATTTTGCACTGATGAGTTGGGCTTTCGCAGCTTCTGCATTGGCTATGGCTCCTTCTTTTTGCGAAACTGCTTGATTGGTTTGAATGGTATAATCTGCCGGGTCAATGGTAGCGATAAGCTGCCCTTTTCTAACCCTCTCACCCAATTTAACATTGATGGAAGACAGGGTGCCCGCTACCTTAAAGCTAAGATTCGTTTCATTTTGAGCCTTTGCCACCCCTGATAAGGTAAGCCTTTCCACCCCTGAAGAAAGTTGAACTTTTTCATATTTGATAGAACGAATCTTTTCTTCTGTTCCGGCTGATTTTTTTCCGCAGGAAACCAGGAGAATCAACGAGATTAGTATGAAAGGTGACTTCATATTTACTTGGTTTTGAATTCTAAATAGCGCTGGATAAATTCTGCCTGCTGTTCTTCGGTGGATAAAAACGTGTATTTCCCAATGGAGCGCTGCAAGGCAAAAAAATCAATCATGAATTGATAGGTGGCATTGGTGGCATTAATTTGTGCTCCTAAAAGTGCATTTTGTGCATCCACCAAAGTAATCACATCTACTTGCCCGGATTGATACAAGTTCCGAACGATCTCAATATTTTTTTCTGCTGAAGATGCGGCACGCTTAGTGAGTCGAATGTTATTGTAAGAGGCGTTTACCTGTTCCATATTCGCTCGTACCTGCAATTCGAGCAAATTATTCACATCCTTTTGTTGATCTTGTAACTGGTACAAACCCACTTGGGTTTTATCCTTTTCAAATTTTCTTGCTCCTCCAGTAAATAGCGGTATAGAAACATTAAAACCAGCATTCCAGGTTGGATTAACACTTATCTCAACTCCGGGAATGGGGAGTGGGTCAC
>DAITMC010000209.1:3995-6298 GCA_036835365.1 Saprospiraceae bacterium | reverse complement strand
GAATTTGTTTGGCTGCATATTGAACGGGTGTCAATTCTGAGGAAAATTCAATGACTTTTGAACCCCATTGAACAACTTGTGCATTACTTATTCCCTGTGCTAAAAGCGCAAAAAGTACACTTAATAGATATTTCTTCATGTATGTATATCGGACAATCCCGATTTAAGGATTAAACATACTTAAAAAATTAAAAACAGAGAAAAATAATACATCAATGAGGGGAATATTAATCGATCAAATTTGAATCAAATCAGGCCTTTGGCGAGCTTTACTCCATAGAAGTCTTATTAAACAGCAGAAAACCTACATGCAATAATACACCTAACTGGCTCTCAGCATCATCATAATAGTTTACACTAAGGCTGATCGGTCCTACGGTGCTATGATAGACCATTCCGGCTGTACCCGCTAAGAACGCATTGGTGATCTCACTGTCCAGTACCCCCTCCTGATTTTGACCTTGAACAATAGCTTCCAATGGTTTGAAAATGTAGGCTTCTAACCTGAAATCAAGCTTATTGCGAAGGGAAAAGACGTTGCGCCAGCCTCCGGCCAAATAATTAAATGCTCTGAAGTTTTCAAGAAATAATGTTCTGCTGTCTTGTAAGGGGTTAAAGGAAGGAGCGTTAACAAGGGAGCCCTGAAAGTTGGTAAACAACGGCTGATTTGAAATAACTCCATCCAGGTAGTATCCTGAGCTATAGAACCCTGATTTAAAATATTGCTCTAATGTAACCCTTGCACGAAGCCATGACCTCTTTTCAGTTAGTTCCTGAGATATAACCGAAGTACTTCCCGGTGAAAACTTCTCTGTCATGGAAAACCAATCAGCGGTAAGGCTAAATAATTTCCCGGTTGAAGGGTACTGTTTTCTGTTCAATGATCCGGTTGATAAGGATATTCCAGTTCGAAAACCATTTAGTCGGAGGTTATCCAGGGTATCCAGCGAGGTAACCACATTGGTGTTGATGTATCGATCCCGATTATTCACATAAAAGCCATTAACGGTGGCTTTATATTGCCTTCCTAAAGGCAACCCTATGCTCCCCCCTACTTTCCGGTCGATCCGATCCAAAACGGTTGGGGTAAATCGTTCGATAATCAAGTCCTTTCCTTCCAAATAATCCCATGAATTGTATGATGCCTGCGGTTCAATATAAAACTGGCCAAAGTTGGGCAAATCCACTTTATACTTTACTTCAGCGGCTTTGTAAAAACTACCTGAGTGAAAATTCATGCTGGTGTGAATGAGCGCACGGTTGAAATAGTAGTAGTTTAGCCCTAGGAAAATCATGCTGAAACTTCGGGTTGCGATAACTCCTCCAAAATCCAACTGAAAATTATTTTGTGGTCTTCGGGATAGTTTAAAATGAAAAGCGTTGGTCAGTGTGTCGTAGTCTAAATTGGGATATACATTTTTGAAATAATCATCAGAAGCCAATTTGAAATACCCCTTTTTCACATCACTGAAATACAAAGGGCGTTTCCCGTTTAGGAAAAACCTATTCAAATAACGCTGTTGTTTGGTGTTGAATTTATTGAATTTGACATCTTGAATAATCAAGGGTTTTGCTTTGCTGTTAAAAATATTTCTGGCCATCGCTACCGATTCGCAGGTGCGTCTCGATTCAATTTTTTCCCTAATGGTTGCAATCTGGCGCATGGTTTGTTGGTAGCCACTGTCAATCATGCTTTTGGCATACTTGAAATCGAAAGCATTGTATGATTTCAGGTTGGGTTGAATGTAAACTCCATTTTCAGGCAGATCGGAAGGATTTGATTTATCCAATAGCATGTAGAGCAGGGATTGTGAAATTAATTTATCATCGTTATCATAAGGATATTCATCAAAAACCTTAACGGAAACATTAGATCCGATGATTACATCCGGATTGAAGTCGCGTTGCATTATGTCAATTGGAAAATTATTGTATACGCCACCATCAAATAAATATTTGTTATCCACCTTAATGGGATGATAGAAAAAAGGAACAGTTTGCGTTGCCCGTAATGCATCACTCAAAATTCCTTCTTTCAATATCGCTTCGCTTTGAGTGAATATATCAGCCGCTACAACCCGAAGGGGAACAAAAAGGCTATCAAAATTATTGTTAGAAATGGCCGATGCCTGAGCAAACTTTTCGGCTAGTGCGAAATTGAGAGACAGATCACTGGCAATACTGCTATTAAGGAGGAAGCCATGGGAAGAATCCATAGAGACATTAAATCTGACGAAGGAAGGATAAACTTCTTTTTTCCCATATTCATCAACACCGATTATTACCAAAATACAGTTCTTCTC
>DAITMC010000209.1:1086-3985 GCA_036835365.1 Saprospiraceae bacterium | reverse complement strand
TACCATATTCATAGTTATATCCAGGTTCCAGTTCTCCATTGATCCATCCCTGAAATTCTTTCGATAATACGATGTCTTCAATTTGATACGGACTCATTCCGGCAGCATAAGCACCGGCAATAATTCCGCCCATGGAGGTGCCCGTAACGTAGTCTATTGGAATCTCATTCTCCTCCAAAGCCTTCAAAACGCCTACGTGGGCCAGTCCTTTGGCCCCTCCACCACTCAATACCAAACCGACTTTTTGAGAATTTGCCCGGAATGCAATGAGGGTAATAACTATGAGGACTACTATGAACTTATTCATCCACTGCACAATTCGTAATGATTACATCGCAAAAGGCGATTAAAAGTTACAACATTCGCCAGCAAAAAGAAAAGCTATTTTCCGGAAGCAATTGATTCTTCCTCCGGAGCCAATGGAAATGATATAGTGTCCAGCTGTTGGGTAGTTTCATTCACACCCTGCAAAAAGGCTTCTTTATGCTCTGTCAGGATGGGTTCTGACGGAGGTAATTCCACTTTCAGCGCATCAACCTGCACCCCATTTTTCCAAAACCGGTAGCACAAATGGGAGCCATTTGCCAACCCGGTGCTTCCCACAAAGCCAATGGTTTGCCCTTGGTGCACCTTTGTGCCGGATTTCATTCCCGACGCAATCCTGGACATGTGCAAATACTGTGTTGTGTAAGTCGCGTTGTGTCTTATTTTGACATAATTACCATTATTGCGATCATAACGCGCTTCCATCACGATACCATCACCTACTGATCGTATCGGAGTGCCCGTATCTGCGGCAAAGTCTGTGCCCAGGTGAGGGCGAAATACTTTAGCCACCGGATGAAATCGATTTCTGGAATAGCGTGAGCTAATTCTGGTAAATTCAATTGGATATTTAAGCAATGCTTTTCTCAAGCTGTTGCCTGATTCATCAAAATAATCCAAGCCATTACCCTGATCAAACGGAAAAGCATAGTATCCGCTATTGAAATGTTCAAAATAAACTCCTTTGATTTTCCCTATTCCTATGGGTACGTTCGCTACCCGGTTTTCTTCGTAGATGAGTTTGAATTTATCTCCTTTTTGAAGCCTTTGAAAATCAACTTGCCAGGCAAATATATCTACAAAACGATTGGTCAGTTCATGGGCGACACCCAGTTCTTCAATGGTCTGCGATAAGGTAGACTGAATTACTCCGGTAATGGTTTTTTCTACCGTAACGACTTCTCTTTGGCAAATCTCCACCAGGAGGGTATCCTCCAAATGAAAAATATAATAATCAATCGGATTTGGCTCATAAATTACAGCCTTCACAGTCTTTAATGAATCGCGGTGTGATACAATAGTATATTTTTTGTTTAATGCGATTTTTTTAAAATCAAAGATTTGTCGTGGAACAAAATGAAGTTGTTGATAGATTGATGGAGAAACAGTATATCCGCTAATCAGATCCGTAAATCTTTGGTTTCGTTTTACTACATCTTCGGTGATGTGTAAACTGTCTACCACCATCCCATACAGGATGGTTGGGACTATGATATTTCTCTCTGACCGCTCACTATTACTTTCTGCCTCTTCATAACCTGCTTCTGCCAAAGGTTCTCCCAAATTCACAAAAAAAAGTATCGCTGCAATGCTAACGATTACCAGCACGGATAGAAGTATAATTACTTTTACGGACTTGAAATATTGCATTAGTTCAAAAAATGGTAAAAACCAAGGCGCAAAGTTTAAAAAATATGGCTCAACAAGCCAATTATGGCAACTAATATACGAATAATGATTTCAAATCTGCTTTTCAAGGTTGATTTGCATATAATGCCCGGTACTTTTCTGTGCCTGCATCAAGAAATTTTATAAAATTCTCTACATTCTTATCGTACCCATAAGGCCATACCAAAACCCGCTCATCGCTGCCTACCAAAACATAAAAGGGTTGTGCATTATTCTCCAGATTGGCAATTTGCAGATCAGCATTTTGCTTCCCCAATGTTTTTTTTACTTTACCATCGTAGGTGGATGTAAACCAGGCTGACTCAGGTAGTTCCTTTTTATCGTCAACATAAAGAGCAACTACCACATAATCATTATTCAATCTTTGTAAAACCTGAGGATCGCTCCATACCACAGCTTCCATTTCACGACAGTTGGTACATCCATGACCCGTGAAGTCAATAAAAAGTGGCTTATCCAGTTTGCGCGCGCAGGCAATAGCCTGGTCATAATCGAAATATCCGCTAAGGCCATGCGGCAAGTGAAGAAAGTCTGCGTATTTGGCTTCTTCGCAATTTTCATTTCTTTCAGCCGTCCGATCACTAACCAGGTCAAAATCAAGTGTATACTGAGGAGGAATATATCCAGCCAGTGCTTTCAGCGGAGCACCCCACAAGCCGGGAACCAGATACACTACAAACGAAAAAGTAAAAATGGCAAGAAATAGCCGACCTACGGATACTTTCTCAACCGGGCTATCGTGGGGCAATCTAAGCTTACCCAAGAAGTAAAACCCTAATAAACCAAAAATTACAATCCAAAGGATTAGGTTAGTATCTCTGTCCAACAGCCCCCAATGATATGCCTGATCGGCTATGCTAAAGAACTTAAGGCACAATGCAAGCTCCAGAAATCCCAAAGTCACTTTTACCGAATTGAGCCATCCCCCCGACTTTGGTAAGCCTTTAATCCATTCGGGGAAAAAAGCAAACAACGTGAATGGAATGGCAAATGCCAGCGAATACGAAAACATGGCGAGAATGGGCTTCATGACATGGCCACCTGCCGCCAATACAACCACATTGCCTACAATGGGTATTGTGCAGGAGAACGAAACAAGCACCAACGTTGCAGCCATAAAAAAAACACCAATCAAGCCGCCCCGCTCAGCTTGCTGATCTACTTT
>DAITMC010000209.1:0-1028 GCA_036835365.1 Saprospiraceae bacterium | reverse complement strand
AACAAGCCAAGAAAGGAAAGAGCAAAGACAACGAAGATGGCAAACACAAACAAGTTTGGAGCCCAGTGTGTAGCCAAGGCATTCAACCCTTCAGCCCCTAGGGCAAAAGCGAATACGGTTCCCGCCAGGGTGTAAATGAGTATGATGGAAAAACCAAATAGCAGCGCATTCCGAATCCCGATGCTTCTGGATTGTGCTTCCTTTAAAAAGAAAGTGACCGTCATGGGAATCATAGGAAAAACACATGGCGTAATCAAGGAAGTAAGGCCAAGCAGGAAAGCGAATATCAGATATCCAAGAAAGGAGCCGTTGTTGAGTGTGTTCTCTCCGTCTAAAATCGTTTCGTCAATATAAGGGCCCCTGTTCTCATCTCTATTTTCTTCACTCCCTGGCTGCGGATTATTATCCGAATTATTATCGGTCGGATTATTCTGAGGAATTACCTGGCCTCCTTCTACACTAAACTTATCAAAGACAAACTCCCCATCTCCCGGCACACACCTTCCGTCTACTTCCGTGCAGACCTGATATTCGTATACTCCTTTTATGACAACACCGGAACCCAATAATTTTACCTGCTGCCGAAACTGGGCTTTCTTTTTAAATACCTTGACATCGCATTCAAATATCTCGTCGTATTTATCGATGGGATTAATTGGAATGATTCCTCCTATCAATTCATAGCCTGCATTGGGTTCAAAAATAAAGGTGGTTTCAATAGGGCCGTCCTCACAAGGAAATTCACTGGAATATAAATACCAACCCTGATCGATGGTGGCATCAAAAATTAAATCTACTTCTAACGTATTTATTATTAATAAAATATTTATGCGCCTTCAAAATACAATTGGTAAAAACAACGGTTAAAAAGAACAAACAAAATAATAGTAAGGTGAACACAAGAAACAAACAACACTGGCTAAATATTATGTACAATATTGTGAAGTCTAAACTGATTGGAAATTTCTGTTAAAAAACTATAAGATGTGCACCGTTTGGTCGGAATACAATGTGTGAGAGACGACGAC
>DAITMC010000208.1:1901-6321 GCA_036835365.1 Saprospiraceae bacterium | reverse complement strand
GATGGAAAGCAGCAACAATTCTTAGCAAGTGCTTTTGAGGAGCAAGAAGAAGGATGGATAGCTAAAGATACCGTAAAGGTAAATTTTTTCAATTTCGGCTACTGGCAGGATTACAAGGAAACCAATATGAAAGTAACGGACTGTGGTTGTTTTGGCGATTTTATGAAGTTGAAGCCTTTTACGTCTTTTATGAAGGATGTGTTTTTATTGATTCCCGCCATTTTATTTTTATTTTTTAGTAGCCAAATGCACCAAATATTTTCTAAAACAGCTAGTCTAATGATGATTTCGTTAGGCACAATTGGCGCAACGGTATATTGTTTGAGCAATTATGTATGGAATCTGCCAGATGTAGATTTTCGCCCTTTCCAAGAAGGCGTGAATATAGCAGAACGCAAAGCCTATGAAGCGGAAGCTACCGCAGTCAAAGTGATTGGTTATGAGCTGATTAATAAATCCACAAAAGAAAAAGTCCAACTGGGAATGGATCAGTTGAGTGAGTTTAAAAACTATCCAAAAACAGATTGGGAATATGAGCAAGTGCGCTCAAAACCAGCTATGGAGCCAACAAAAATCAGTGATTTCGCTATCGAAAATTATGAGGGCTATGAAATCACAGAGGATATTCTTGAGCAAAAGGGATACCACATAATGATTGTCGCTTACAAGTTAGATTACGATGGGGTGCAAACAGAAACTTCTATGCGCAGAGATACTACTTTTGCCATCGATACGCTTAAGGAGGAAAATAACATTCAGCTTGTCCAGCGCGTAGTAGCAGTCAAAGAAATACCAGTGGAAAACAATCAATATGTATGGAATGAAAACTATGTAAAACGGTGGACAGCCGTTGTACATCCATTGATAGAAGCTGCCGAAAAGGCTGGCATTAAGGCATATGCAGTTACCAAACCTTATAGTTACTCCGTAGTAGATGACTTTAGGCACGCTACTCAAAGTGCCTACCCTTTCTATAAAGCTGATGACATTTTATTAAAGACTATTGTTCGCTCCAATCCTGGTATTGTACTCTGGAAAGATGGTGCGATTGTGAAAAAATGGCACTATAAGCAGTTACCTTCTTTCGAAGCCATGAAACAATGGATAACAGAATAATATATTTCTTATTTTTATGATTCAGTATAAAACGAAATTTTATTTCTTTAAAAGAAATAAAATTTCGTTTTGAATATACGCCACGAGGTGTAGGCAAAGAAAGTGGGTGCACTAAATCTTTCTTAACCTAAAATTAAAATAGTTTTACCTTAATATTACCATATAAAAGCCCTTTCTTTGCAGCGGACAAAAAAGGGTCTCCATAACTTATGCTTAGCAGAAGGAATGTACGCATCAAAGTGATGCAATTACTCTACGCTCAAAGTAGAGATGAGGTTTTAAATCTTGACAGCTTGATGCGACAATACAAACGCAGCATTCAAGGCTCGTACGAACTTTTTCTATTCAGTTTGTTACAAATGATTAGAATTGCAGAGTACGCCAAACACGATGCAGCAGCTAGGAAAGCAAAACTTTTGCCTAACGAAGCTGATAAGACATTCACTGCTATACTAGCGGACAATCCGTTAACCGCTTCTATCTATAACAATCAAAGTTTTAAGCAAAAAATAGAAAAACTCAAGCTCGTCCATCGTACAGATATGGACAATGCTCGAAAAATGTATGCTGATTTTTTAAAAACAGAAGAATATTTGGCTTATATCACATTAGCAGAATATACGAACAAAGAACATGAGGAAATTTTGCTTCATTTATTTAAGTTTTGTTTAAAAAACGACCTTTACAATGATGTTATTGAAGATATTTACCCTCTTTGGTCAGATGATAAATCATTGGTAATAGGCACGATTAAGAAAATTATCAAAGCGTTGCCCGCTAGTGAGACCCTATTCGATGAATACTTACCAAACGATGAAACGACTGAATTTGGGGAAGAACTTCTGAGAGTCGTTTTTGAAGAGAATCAAATGTTGCTTAATATTATAGAGCCTGTACTCAAAAATTGGGATGCAGATCGGGTGGCTATCATAGATATGATTCTCATAAAAATGGCATTAGTAGAGTTACTGAATTTTCCAACCATACCCACTAAAGTGACCTTAAATGAGTTCGTAGAAATATCAAAACTGTATAGCACCGATAAGAGTAAGGATTTTATTAACGGCATTTTAGATCGATTAATGAAGCAACTTGCTAAGGATGGCAAAATTCAAAAGGAAGGTCGAGGACTACAATCTTAACACCAAAATAGGTTTAAAATACACTTATTATTCATTGCAATTCACTATCTACTCACTTATCTTCAATCTTGATTTGATTTCCCCTAATCAATCATTATCTTTGTACTATGCTTGAGAAAATAATAATACTTGATTTTGGCTCTCAATATACTCAACTCATTGCTAGAAGAGTGAGGGAGCTCAATGTTTACTGTGAAATTGTTCCTTATCATAAGAACATCAAACTGGATGATAGCATCAAAGGCATCATTCTTTCTGGTAGCCCTTTTTCTGTAACCGATGAAAAGGCGCTGCGCATTGATTTGTCTTTTCTCAACCATTGCCCTGTTTTGGGCATATGCTATGGTGCCCAATATTTAGCGCAAGCCTTTGGTGGAAAAGTACAACCCTCAAAAAAGCGGGAATATGGAAAGGCGAATTTAACTAACTTGGAGCAAGATAGCCTGCTAGAAGGTATCACAATAGATAGTCAAGTATGGATGTCGCATAGCGATACCATCACAGAACTGCCGATGGCATTTGAACGACTAGCAAGCACCAGCAGTATTGATGTAGCTGCTTACAAAAAGAAAGATGCTCCCGTTTATGGTTTGCAGTTTCACCCTGAGGTGACACATAGTTTGGATGGGAAAAAAGTATTGGAAAACTTTGTGCTTCACATTGCCAAATGCAAAGCAGATTGGTCGCCATCTTCCTTTTTGGAATTGACTATTAGCCATCTGCGCCAACAAATTGGAAAAGAAAGTGTATTAATGGGCTTATCTGGAGGGGTAGATTCCACAGTGGCAGCTAGTATTTTGCACGAAGCCATAGGGGATCAACTCATTTGCTTCTTTATCAATAATGGCTTACTGCGAAAAAACGAATATGAAGAAGTGTTACATGCTTACGAAACCATGAATTTGAATGTGGTAGGCGTGGACGCAAGCGAGGAATTTTTAAGTCAATTACAAGGTGTGGCCGACCCTGAACAAAAAAGGAAAATTATTGGTCGAGTATTCATTGAAATATTCGAAAGAGAAGCTAAGCAACTCTCTGGTATTCAGTGGCTTGGTCAAGGCACTATCTATCCTGATGTCATTGAATCCATTTCGGTGCATGGTCCCTCTGTAACCATAAAATCGCACCATAATGTAGGTGGATTACCTGAAAAATTGCAACTAAAAATTGTAGAGCCTCTACGGATGCTTTTTAAAGATGAAGTACGCAAAGTAGGGGCGGCTCTAAATATTCCAACAGCTATTCTGAACCGCCATCCATTCCCAGGTCCTGGATTAGCGATTCGCATATTGGGCGACATAACCAAAGAAAAAGTAGCTATTTTGCAAGAAGCAGATGCACTATTTATTAATGCCCTTAAAACACATGGGCTTTACGACCAAGTATGGCAAGCTGGTGTCATCCTATTGCCGGTACAGTCGGTGGGCGTTATGGGCGATGAACGCACGTATGAACAAGCGGTAGTATTGCGCTGTGTCAATTCTATTGACGGTATGACGGCGGAGTGGAGTCCTCTGCCCCATGAGTTTCTAGCACATGTTTCGAGTATTATTATCAATTCAATAAAAGGAATTAATCGCGTTGTCTATGACATCAGTACAAAACCACCCGCTACTATTGAGTGGGAATAAACTAATTGCACTGTTCCTATTGCTTGGACTATTCAGTGCTTGCGATCTTTTTCGTCCACTTGTGACGCCTGCTCCTCCTGCTCAAAAAGACAAGGAAAAGGAAGAAGACTTAGGCGAAATTGGCGGCGGTCGGGTTTTCAACCCAGAAACAGGTCAATATGAATCGGCGGAGGAAGTGCTGGTTCAAAGAATGGATACGATTCGGTGGCGACAAATCTCTACTAGGGACTACCCTCCTATTACTTCAGACACAAAGGCAACCGACATAAGCAGTACGGACAACTCACCAAGAGACGGGGAACGCGGTAGTAAATTGCTTAACAACTACAATGTAGCCATCTTACTTCCCTTTATGGCGGATCGTTTTGGCGACGGAGAAGATAGGTTAGACCCCAATGCTCGTTGGGCAATAGAATTTTATTCAGGAATAAAACTTGCTTTAGCACAACTTAATCAGGAAGGCATCAACCTTACGGTCAATACTTATGATACCAAAGGCGACCCTCGACAAGTTGAACTTTTATTACAAAA
>DAITMC010000208.1:0-1801 GCA_036835365.1 Saprospiraceae bacterium | reverse complement strand
TCAATACTTATGATACCAAAGGCGACCCTCGACAAGTTGAACTTTTATTACAAAAAGAAGCCAATACATTCAATAATACACACCTAATTTTTGGCACAGTGCGTGGCGAATGTGCTGCCCTAGTCGCTGATTTCGCCAAACAAAGAGAGATTCCTTTTGTGTCTCCATTTATTGCCAGCACTAACATAACGCGCCAAAATCCTTACTACATCCAAGTAACGCCGAGTTTAGCTACTCATTTAGAAGCCACGACTAAGCATATTAAAGAAAATTACAACAGCGATCAAGTAGTAATTGTTACCAAAAAAAATCAAGATGAGCTAAAGCGAATGCAATACATTCAGCAAGTTAATCAAGCCTTATCAGGAAGTAGCTACGCACAACGCTTTGAGGAATTAGTCATTGAAGATGATAGCCCAAATTTAGGCAAAACCAATATAGCACCAATGCTCCGTGCTGGCAGAACTACTGTATTTTTTGTTCCATCTTGGTCGGATAAGGCATTAATTTTTGCTTTCTTGCGTAAAGCGTTTGCTAGCAGAAGCAACAATACGCCTATTGTTGTGTATGGAATGCGTCAATGGCGCTTTTTTGACGATGCAGATTTTAATCATTATGAGAATTTAAAACTTCACATCAGCAGTGAGTACAACCTAGATGTTTATCTGCCAGAAGTGCGAACATTTAGACAGCAACATTATGAGCAATATGGTAAAGCCCCTAGCGCAGAGGCAATTAGAGGATATGAAAATATGCTTTACTTTGGAAGAACGTTACATTTAAGAGGAACGAAATTTTTTCAATTCTTTGAAGAAGAAGCACAAACTTACTTTCATACTAAATTTGAATTTGTCCCAGTTCAAGCGGAAGGAGAAAATTCAGCCAGAAGAGACGCACTAGATAACATTGATCGCTTTGAAAATAAATTTGTCCACATACTTAAATTTGAAGATTTTTACTTTCAATCCGTGAAATAGGTGCGATAATGACTATTTGAATACCGTTTGTAACTGTTAGATTTTCAGCTACAAGCGCTAATGAATTTGATAATCGTTCAGTAAATGAGTGTATATAAAATAATTCTGGAACGATTTGGCGACCGCGTTGACACACAACACGCTGAAGAATTTTATGAAAAGCTCTATCTCAATAATTTAGAGCGCGCTTACTTAATTAGTGTAATGGGCGTGATTGCTTTCTTCTTTTTATTGGTGTCTGACTATTTTAACATGAGAAATGCCAGCAGTATGGATAGAATCATCAGTTCTATGATGTTTATTACCCATGCGTTGATTTCTTTTTTGATGATTCCCTCCTTCTTTTTATTGGGTAACAAAGAAAACTGGTTTGCTGACATTTATAAAAATAAACGTGTTTTCTTTTTCTTAACTCTGGCTATACTAGGATTTTCGCTTTTGCCCATGGCAATCGTTTCCCTTCAAACAAGAGGAAGCATTGTGGTTTTTGCTATATTCATCATTATTGTTAACCTAGGTTTTAAAGTTCCTTTAATGACGAACATAGTCATCAATGTTATTAGTATTGTTGTTGTTTCGATAGGCATCATTTATATAGGTACAACTCCCGCTGACATCATCTCCAATTTATTTGAATGCTGGGCGTTGAACGGTGCGGTGTTTGTCATTTCTTCTTACCAATTTCAATCGGAAGTTAAGCAATTTAATTACGAAAAACTACTAGAGGAAAAAAACAAAATTATCAAATCACAATTAGAAACGGAGTTTAATAAAAAAATTGCAGAAATAGAAATGACGGCACTTCGAGCACAAATGAATCCTCA